>NZ_JBHSPA010000025.1:0-59615 GCF_042656245.1 Nonomuraea insulae | reverse complement strand
GCCCGTCTCAGTGCGGGGTCACGCCTCGACGCCGGCCTCCTTGGCGGCCTGGTCGATGCCCGCCAGTTCCTCGTCGGTGAAGTCCAGCCGGTCCACGGCCGCCACGTTGGCCTCCAGCTGCTCGGGGCTGGAGGCGCCCACGAGCACCGAGGTGATCCGCGGGTCGCGCAGCGCCCAGGACAGGGCGAGCTGGGCGACCGTCTGCCCGCGCGACTCGGCCAGCTCCGCCAGCGCCCGTACGAAGCCGAGCACCTGCGGCGTCACCCGGTCGGGCGTCAGGAAACGGCCCTCGGCCGCCCGCGAGTCGGCCGGGATGCCGTTCAGGTACCGGTCGGTGAGCAGGCCCTGCGCCAGCGGCGAGTACACCACGCAGCCCACGCCCTCCTCCTCCAGCACGCCCAGCAGGGACGCCTCGATGCGCCGGTTGAGCAGCGAGTAGGGCGGCTGGTGCACCAGGAGCGGGGTGCCGAGGCCGCGCAGGAGGCGGGCGGCCTCGGCGGTGCGCTCGGGGGAGAAGTTGGAGACGCCGACATAGAGGGCGCGGCCGGTGCGGACCATGTGGTCCAGCGTGGCGACCTGCTCCTCCAGCGGCGTCTCCTCGTCCTCGCGGTGCAGGTAGAAGATGTCCACGTAGTCGAGGCCGAGCCGGGCCAGCGAGCGGTCGAGGGTGGCCAGCAGGTGCTTGCGCGAGTTGCCCTTGCCGTACGGGCCGTCCCACATGGGGTTGCTGCCCTTGGTGGTCACCACGGCCTCGTCGCGCAACGAGCGCGGGAAGATCCGCCCGAACGCGGCCTCGGCGGCACCGATCGGCGGCCCGTAGCGGTCGGCGATGTCGAAGTGGGTGATGCCGAGGTCGAGCGCCTTGTGCAGGATCGCACGCTGGCTGTCGAGGGGTTTGCCCTCCCCGAAGTTGTGCCACAGGCCGAGCGAGACGGCGGGCAGGAGGAGGCCGCTGCGGCCGCACCTTCGGTACGGCTGGCGTTCGTAGTCCAAGGATGACCTTCCGCAAAGATCGTAATGAAACGTTTTACGGAACACAGTCAATCATCTTCCTTATTTGCGCGCCCGGAGGGGCGGCGGCCGCCGCGGCTGATCAGAGGCCGAGATCGTCCAGCTCCTTCAGCAGCGCGGACTTCGAGCCCTCAGGGGCGGCGGCGGGCTTGGGCCGGCGGTCGCGGAACACCCACCCGCCGACCACGCCGGCCAGGAAGCCGAACAGGTGGGCCTGCCAGCCGATGCCCTCCTGGGGCAGCAGCCCGGCGAACTGGTAGGCGAAGCACAGCGCCATGACCAGGCCCACCACGATGTCGATCAGATGCCGGTCGAACGCGCCGCGTACCAGCACGTAACCGAAATATCCGAACAAGACGCCGCTCGCGCCCGCGCCCACGCTTCCTGGGTCGGCGGTGAACCACTCCCCGAGACCGCTGACCAGGACGATGAACCCCGTCACGCCGAAGAACTTGGCGACGCCGCGATAGGCCGACAGGAAGCCGAAGATGAACAGCGGTCCCGAGTTGGCCTCGATGTGATCCCAGCTCCAGTGCAGGAACGGCGACGTCGCGATGTCGGCGAGGCTGTCCGGATGCCACGGCCGCAGGCCGAACTCCAGGCCGAGCGCGTACCCCGACGCCCAGTTGACGACCTGCAGGATCCAGATGACGGCCAGGAATCCGACCATCACCCATAATGCCTTGCGCGCCTCCGCGATCATGATCTCGGCCGCGCGGCCCTTGGCCTCCACCTGGTTCCTCCTGATGATCTGTGTCCGATGAGCGGAACCAGTATCGGGAGGAAACATAACAAATCGTGCGGCGACGATCAGCTTTCGCGCGGCCACCCCCGCACACTTCGAAAATGCTGCAAATCTTGCACGGTGAACCGTGTCGCCGCCTTCCACCCCACCCCCTCCCCGGCACACAATCGAGGGACGGCACCGGGCCAGGGAGCGTGGGATGGCCGACTCATCGATGGCGCGGTTCTACCGGGACCGCGGTTACCTGCTGGTCAAAGGGCTGATCGACAAGGAGGAGGCGCGGGCGTTCCGCGAGGAGTGCCATGCGGTGCTGGCGCGCTCGCGCCCGTCCGACCCCACCTGGGACAGCGCCAGGCAGTTGACGGACAGCGTCACCGAGTTGCGGCACTGCCACGACGTCCAGTTCCACTCGGCCGCGTTCGCCCGCCTGATCGTCGACCCGCGTTTCACCGACGTGGCGGCGGCCGTGATGGGGTCGGAGAACGTCCAGCTCCACCACACCAAGATCTTCGTCAAGCCCGCGGAGCGGGGCTCGCCGTTCCCTCTGCACCAGGACGCCGCGCACTTCCCGCACACCCGCCACACCGTTGGCGCGGCCATCTTCCACTTCGACGACGCGCCCGAGGAGAAGGGCTGCGTGCGGGTCGTGCCGGGCAGCCACCAGCGGGGGCCGCTGCCGCACGTCGAGGAGGGCGGCTGGCACCTGCCGCTCTCGCAGTGGCCGCTGGAGCAGGCGGTGCCGGTCGAGGCGGAGGCCGGGGACGTGCTGTTCCTCAGCTATCTCACCGTGCACGGGTCCGGGGTCAACCGGGCGGGCGAGGCCCGTACGACGCTGCTCGTCCAGTTCCGCGACCCCGAGGACCGGCCGGCCGACGACGTGCACCGGTCCAGGGGGCAGGGGATGATGTTGCGCGGCGTCGACCCGCTGGGCGGCGCCTGAGCGTCACTTCCAGGCGACGTTGATCGTCGAGGCCGAGGAGCCGGTCGTGTAGGCGCGGTTGGCGCCGCTCTCCCACGTGACGTTCCCCGAGCCGTCCTTCTTGATGAACTTGTACTCGAACGAGGTGTTCGCCGGGAGACTCACGGTCGCGCTCCACACCGGGTACGCGGCCGAGGACAGGGGGATGGCCTCCGCGGTGTTCCAGTTCTTCAGCGCGGCGATCGAGCCGACGAGGTAGACGTTCGTGCCCCAGGTGGTGCTCGCGTTGACGTTGAAGGTGACCGGCGCCTGGGAGGACGTGGCGCCGGCGACGATCGCGATCGAACCCTTGGCGGGGACGCTCACGGCGGCCTGGCCGGAGGCGTTCACGGTGACCGTGCCGCCGCCGGTCACGTTCGTGTAGGTGCCCGCGGGCAGGCCCGTGGCGAACGTGCCCGCGTACGAGCCGGTGCCGTTGTTGATCGTGATCCAGCCCTTGGCGCCGCGGCTGAAGGCGATCACGTTCGCGTTCGGGGCGCTCCAGTTGGCGACCGCGCTGCCCTTGACCGCGTTGTGGAAGCCCACCATGCCGGTGATCGCCGCGTCACGGTGCAGGCACTCCCAGCCGCTTCCGCAGACCGCGTCGGTGACGAAGCCGCCCGAGTGGGGCGGTCCCGCCTCCCTGTCGCTCCAGGTGAAGCCGTCGTACACCTGCGGTGTGCCATAGTTCCAGGCGAGCTGGAAGAGGTTGGCCAGCCGGTAGGCGGCGCCGTCCTTGTAGCTCAGCGCGGTGGTGCCGCGCTCGGTGTCGTGGTTGGCGACGAAGGTGACCGACTTGCCGCCCGGCTGCATGCCGCCCCAGGTCTCGCCGAACGTGCGCAGGTCCGCGATGTTGCCGTAGAACTTCTCGCGCAGGTAGCGGCCGTACTGGAACTCCAGCACGTCGCCGATCCCGGTGTACTGGCCCGGCTGCACCGCCTCGCCGCCGCCGTAGATCACTTCCTGGTAGATGTACGGCGAGCCGCTCACCCGGCCGTAGATGTTGCCCAGGTCGCCCGGGTTCGTGTGCTTGGCCGCGTCGATCCTGAAGCCGTCCACGCCGAGCGCGACGAGCCTGTTCAGGTAGCCGGCGATGGCGCCGCGGACGTACTCCTCCTCGGTCTCCAGGTCGGACAGGCCCACCAGCTCGCAGTTCTGCACGTTGCGCGCGCTGCCGCCGTAGTCGCCGTCGTGGATGAGGTTGTCGGAGTTGCCGCAGTCCTCGGAGTAGTAGTGGAAGTCGTTGGCGGAGTAGAGGCCGGGGTAGTTGTACTTGCCGAAACTCCTGCCGCCGTAGCTGGTGCTGCCCTGGCCGGTCATGTGGTTGATGACCGCGTCCGCGTACACCTTGAGCCCGGCGTCGTGGCAGGTCCTGACCATGGCCGCGAACTGGCTCTCGTTGCCGAACTTGCTGGTCAGGGTGTAGTCGGCGGGCTGGTAGACGTCCCACCAGACGGCTCCGCCGCGGGTGAGGGAGTCCTGGGGCGGCGAGACCTGCACGCCGCCGTAGCCGGCCGGGCCGAGGTGGCCTGAGCACTCCCTGGCCACGGAGTTCCAGTTCCAGCTCCAGAGGTTGGCGATCACGTCCTTGTCGCCGGGAGGGGCGGCCTGCGCCGCGCTGACGTTCACGAGAACCGTCGCCACCGATAACAGGGCGACCAGACCTGCCTTGCAGCGCTTCATGGGGCACTCTCTTCGGGGGTTTCGAGGGCGTTGCCCGGAAGTTACCCACACACGTCAGGCTTTGCAATGACTTTGCAGAAAGTTTCTGCAAGCATTCAGGGCCCTGAGGATCGTGACGATTCCGTTATCAAGCCGTTCGTATCGCCGCCCCCGATCCGCTCTCGTAGGCCACAGAGGGAAGAACGGAGACGGTGCCATGACCATCGACTACATCCCCGAGCCACCGGCCAAGGGGGTTGAGAGCGAGAAATTCGGCCCGCCCTGGCGGGGCATCACCCTTTCCCGCGAGATCCTGGACCGGCACGGGGCCAAGCTCCTCGATCCGTGGGCCGTCGGACTGGACCCCGGCGAGACCCGGCCCGACTCCACGGTCTACCGGGCCGACGTGCTGCTGATCCCCGGGCAGGTGATGATCTCCCGGGACGCGACGAACTGGATCGACTCGGCGCTGTCCGGCGTCGGGCTGAAACTCTCACCCGAGAGCATCGAACGCGCCCGCCGCCGCGACTACGGCGAGGAGACCGTCTGGATGCCCGCGGTCCTGGAGGTCGGCGACGACCATCGGGACGTCAAAGCGGACGCCTGGCCCGCCCTGAGGGCCGTGCGCAGGGCATTGCTCGCGGAGTCCGACACCCTGGCGTTCAGGGACGGGATCGCCGACATCTCGCTCGACCACCTGTTCGTCGGCTCCGCCACCAGCGGGATCGGCTCGCTCACCTTCGGTGGCGAGCCCGCCACCAGCGGCCACGCCGTCATCGACGAGCCCGGCGTGCAGACCCGCCCCGGGTACGGCCGCATCCCCCTGACCGTCGTCGCCGGGCCGCCGCGCCGCCGTACGCTCGCCGAACTCGGCGGGCCCAGGATCACCGTCGTCACCCTGGACACCGGCGTGGCCACGCATCCCTGGTTCAAGCCGGTCACCGACCCCGACGCGTTCCTCACCGTCGATCCGGCCGGGCAGCAGCTCATCGAGGACACCCACCCCGCCTACGAAGGCCGCGACATCGCCAGGCTCGTCGGCTACGAGGACCTCGGCCAGATGCCCAACCCCCTGGTCGGCACGCTCAACTCGCACACCGGCCACGGCCTCATGCTGGCCGGTCTCATCGCGCAGATCGCCCCCGACGCCCGCGTCCTGATGTACAAGGTCATGCACAGCGACGGCGTCGTCCCCGGCGAGGCCGTGCACGCCGCGCTCGACCGCCTCCTCGCGCTGATGGACGCCGGCCGGCAGGTGGACGTGCTGTGCTGCTCCTTCGGCGGCTTCGCGGAGACCGGCGACCCGGCCATGAACGCGTTGTTCGGCAAGGTCAACCAGTTGCGGGCGCGCGGCGTCATCGTGGTCAACGCGGCCGGCAACTACGCCACGACCAGGCCGTTCTACCTCGCCGCCCTGTCCGAGACGGCCGTTCCAGGGCCGCCGCTGGCGCCCATGCTCGGCGTCGCCGCCAAGAACCCCGACGGCACGATCGCGATCTTCTCCAACGAACATCCCGCCGTACGGTGGCGCGCTCCCGGGGCCATGGTCGTCAGCACCTTCCCGCCCGAGTTCCGTGGCGCCCAGAACGCCATGCTCACCACCGGCGAGCGGGCCTCGCTGGACAGCGACGCCATGGGGCCGTTCTGCGGCTGGAGTGGCACCTCGTTCGCGGCGCCGATCATCGCGGGGGCCGTCGCGGCCGAACTGACCAAGACCATCGGGCAGGTGGGCGTCGATCCCGTCGTACGTGCCAGGACGGTCATCGACACGATGATCAACGACAAGGTGGCGCGGCCGGAAATCGTACAGATCTGATGACCGGCGACCCCGCACTCGAACGCGCCCCCACCCCCCGCGCCCAGCGCCGGGACCGGCTGGCCGGGCTGCTGCTGGAAGCCCGGCAGGGCAACAGCGACGCCCTCGACGCCATCGTCGCCGAGCTCACGCCCGTGCTCTGGCACACCGCCAGGAACCAGGGCCTGAGCCAGCAGGCCGCCGAGGACGTGATCCAGACGACCTGGCTCATCCTGCTGCGCCACCTGCACGCCATCTCCGCGCCCGGCGCGCTGATCGAATGGCTCGTCACCACCACCCGCCGCGAGGCGTGGCGGGTGAGCGCCGCCTCCCGCAAGGACGACCTGCCCGGGGACGACACGTTCGACGAGCTGCCCGACGGCCTGCTCACCCCCGACGAACTGCTCGTGGACGACGAGCGGCGCCGCGCCCTCTGGCACGCGGTCGAGAGCCTGCCCAAGAGATGCGCCGAGCTGCTCAGGATCATCGCCTTCGTGCCGCGCCCGCACTACGACGCGGTTGCTACCGCGCTGGACATGCCGATGGGCAGCATCGGGCCCACGCGCGGCCGATGCTTCGCGAAGCTCCGCCTCCTGCTCGCGAAGGATCCGGATTGGAGTTCCTGATGAACACGGCCCAGGGGAGCAGCGGTTCTCCCCATTTCACCCCCGAGGACCAGCTCCTCGCCGAGGAGATCGCGGACGTCTACCGCCTCATCGATCCCGTTCCCGCGACACTGGTCGAACGCCTGCAGTTCGCGCTGGCCCTGGAATCGCCGGAGTTCGCCGTCCTGCGGCCGTACGAGGACGCCGTGCTCCCCGCGGGCGTCCGTGGCGGCGAGGACAGCCGCACGATCACCTTCGACAGCGAGATCCTCACCATCATGATCAGCGTCAGCGCCCGCGACGACCACGCCGTACGCGTGGACGGCTGGCTCGCCCCGCCCGGCGACCATCTCGTGGAACTGCGCACCGGCCAGGGAGCCCACACCGTCAGGGCCGACGACCAGGGCAGATTCGTCCTGGACGTGGTGCCAAGGGGGCTGTCGCAACTCGTGGTGCGGCAGGGACTCGACGATCCGGGGGTTGATGATCCGGCGCAGGCGGCGATACTGGCGGTGACGCCCTCACTCATCCTCTGACCATCGCGAGGCGGTATTGCACGACAGCGGGCGTGCGGCGCCCCTCCGTGAGCAGGTCGAGCGACTGCACAAGCTCAGCGTCCAGGCGACCGACAACGGCCGCCCGGCGCTGGCCGTCCGCAGGCTGCGGCAGGGCCTCCACCTGCTCGGCTGGACCTCCGCGCCCACTCACCAGAGGTACGCCGATCGCGACGGCGAGGACGCCGGCCATCGCGAAGGCGGGTATGACGACCTCCTCGCCCGCCTGCTGACCAGCCTCGCGCACGCCGAGGCCGAGCAGAGCCACACCGGGCTCGGGATGGAACTGCTCGACGAGGCCGCCCGCCGCGCGCCCCGGGCCGAGATGGCGCTCGTGCACGCCCAGCGCGGCCTGCTGCACCTGCGCATGGGCTCCAGCGCCGAAGCCCTGCGCGAGCTCGACATCGCCGCCCCCATGCTCCTCGACGGCGACCGCGTCGAGCTGTCCAGGGTGCTGCTCAACCGGTCCGTCATCCACCTCATGACCGGGCGCATCCGGCAGGCCAGGGACGACGCCCGCAGGAGCGCGCAACTCGCGCAGGCCAACGGCCACGGGGTGCTCGCCGCCAAGGCCCTGCACAACGACGGCTACTGTGACCTGCTGCTGGGCGACGTACCGGCGTCGCTGAGCGTGTTCGCCCGGGTGGAGGAGCTCTACCAGGACCTCAACCCCGGCTTCCTGCCCGTGCTCGCCCTCGACCGGGCCCGCGCGCTGCTCGCCGTCGGCCTGACCGACGAGGCCGGCCGCACGCTCGACCGGGCCATCGACGGCTTCCGCAAGCAACGCCTCATGCAGGACTACGCCGAGGCCGAACTGGCCCGTGCCCAGTGCGCGCTCGACGCCGGCCGGCACGACGAGGCCCGCGCCTGGGCCAGACGCGCGGAGGCCCACTTCCGGCGCCGGGGCAGCACGTCCTGGGCGCTGCGCGCGGTCCTCATGCGGCTCCGCTCCGACCTGGCACAAGGCGCGGCGCCGGGGTCCGTGGCCCGGCGCGCCGGCGACCTGGCGGAGCGGTTCGCCGAGCTGGACATGCGCGACGACGGGGAGATGGCCCGCCTCGTCGCCACCCGCGCCCTGATAGCGGCAGGCCGCCTCACCGCCGCCACGACCACCGCGACCTCCATGCCACCGGTCGGCGCCCCGCCGGACACACTGCCGGGGATCTTGGGGGCCGCACGTGGGAAGTCGCGGGGTGCGCCGCTGGACGTGCGGTTGATGCGGCACCTGGCCGAGGCGGAGCTGGCGGGCGCGCACGGCCGGCGCGGGCTGGCGCTGCGCAAGGTGCGCTCCGGGCTGGCGCTCATCCACTCCCACCGGGGCCGCCTGGGCAGCCTCGACATGCTCACCGGCGTGGCCGCCCTGGGCGCCGACCTGGCCGCGCACGGTCTGCGGGCGGCACTGAGCGGAGGGTCCGCGCGGCAGGTGTTCGCCTGGTCGGAGCGGTGCAGGGCGCAGGCGTTCAGGTTCAGGCCGCCGCAGGCGCCCGAGGACGCCCAGACCGCCGAGGCGCTGGCGGAGCTGCGCCAGCTCGCCCAGCAGATGCACGCCGACGAGGCCGCCGGCCACCGCCGCCCCGCCCTGCGCAGGCGCTGCCTCGAACTGGAGCAGGTGATCAGGGAACGCGGCTGGCAACTCCCGGGGGTGGGCGAACGGCTGGCCCCCGCCTCGGCCGCGGCCGTGGAGGCGGCGCTGGCCGACGACGACGTGGCCCTGGTCAGCCTGCTGAACGTGGACGGCGGGCTGCTGGCGCTGGTGCTCGTGGGCGGAAGGTGCCGCCTGCACAGGCTGAGCGCGTACGAACCGGTGGCCGAGGCGGCCAGACGGCTGGCCGGGGACCTCAACGCCCAGGCGGGACGCATCCTGCGGCCCGCGCTGAAGGCGGTGATCGAGGCGTCCGTCCAGCGGCAGCTCGGCATCATCACCGACGCGCTGACGGCCCCCCTGAGGCAGGCGCTGAGCGGCGCCCGCGGCATCGTGCTCATCCCGACCATGGGCCTGTCCGCCGTGCCGTGGGGCCTGCTGCCCGACCTGCGCGGCCGGCCGCTGGTGGTGGCCCCGTCCGCGCTGGTGTGGCTGGGGGGCAGGCGGGCCGCGGAGCCGTACGTGAGCGACGGCAGCTCTTCGGTCCTGGTCGCGGGGCCGGACCTGGAGCACGCCGAGCGGGAGGTCGAGCGGCTCGGCGACGTGCATCCCAAGGCGCGCCGGCTCATGGGCGGCCAGGCCACCGTGTCGGCCACGCTGGACGCCCTCGACGGCGCTTCGTTCGCGCACTTCGCCGCCCACGGCCACCACGAGCGCGAGAACGTGCTCTTCTCCCGCCTCGACCTCGCCGACGGCCCTCTCATGGCCTACGACCTGCAGCGGCTGGGCAAGGCGCCGGGGCAGGTCGTGCTGTCGGCGTGCGACGTGGGCCAGGCGGTGGTCAGGTCGGGCGACGAACTGCTCGGTTTCACCGCCGCCCTGCTCTACCTCGGCACGTCCACGGTGATCTCCAGCCTCACCCGCGTACCGGACCAGGTGGCCGAGCGCGTCATGATGGCCTACCACCGGGGCGTGGCCGACGGCGCGCGTCCGGCCGACGCGCTCGCCGCGGCCTCCGAGGGGGAGCCGGCGTCGACGTTCGTCTGCTTCGGCAGCGGATGAGCGGTAACGGCCGGCTCCCGTGGGGCTATGAAGAGAGCGTGGGTTCCCGTCGTCTCAGGATGTGGAACGAGGCAGGATGAAGGAAACGGCGTCTGTCAGGTCCTCCGTCATGGCCGGGTTCGGGGTGCTGGCGCTGGTGTCCCTGGTGCTGGGGTTCGCGGGGATGCGTACGTATCTGGCGGGCGACCCCAGGTTCACCCTCCTCGACCTGGTCTACTACGACATCCAGCTCTTCGTGGTCGGCAGCACTCCGCTCGACGCGGGCGGCTCGCTGCCGTGGCCGCTGGAGATCGCCAGGTTCACCGCCCCCGCGGTGACGATCTACGCGCTGGTCGAGACCGTACGGCTGCTGGTCGGCAACGAGTTCCGCCGGCTCAGGGCGCGTGAGTCCAGCCGGCACGCCATCGTCTGCGGGACAGGACCGCTGGGACAGGCCGTCACCCAGCGGCTGCGGGAGGCCGGCCGCAGGGTCGTCGTCATCGGCGGCGGCGTCGGCGACCCGCTGCGCGCCCCCGGCGTCTTCCACGTCACCGGCGACGCCAGGAACCCGGCGGTGCTGCGCGCGGCCGGCGCCCAGAAGGCCCAGGTCGTCTACGCCTGCGAGGACGACGCCACCGTCAACGTGGCCATCGCCGCCACCGTGCACGGCCTGAGCCCGGCCTCGCCGGTGGCCGCGTACGCGCACGTCTCCGACCCCCGCCTGTGCTCCGCGCTGCGGGCCCGCAGGCTGGGCCTGAACGAGCGCAGGGAGCACCGGCTCGACTTCTTCAACCTGGAGGAGCTGGCCGTACGCGTGCTGCTGGCCGGCGACCCGGTCACCGAGGCGCGCCCGGTGCTGCTGCTGGGGCTCAAGCACTTCGGCGACGCCCTGCTCGTCGAGCTGGCCAGGCGCTGGCGCCTGCGTACCCCGCCGGCGGGCACCCGCCTGCCGGTACGCGTGATCGCCCCCGACGCGGAGGCCGAGGTCGCGGCCCTGTGCCGCACCTACCCCTTCGTGGCCGAAGCCTGCGACATCACCCCGGAGAACGCCGGCTTCGACGAGGTGCGCGCGCTCCTCGCCGACACCAAGGAGCCACCCCAGCGGGTCTACGTCTGCTACAACGACGAACGCCTGGCCCTGACCGCCACGCTGACCATGGCCCCCCTGTGGACCGGCGCTCCCGTGGTGGTCAGGGTGGGCCAGCGCGGGACGTTCGGCGACGCGTTCGGCGACGCCCGGCTGCTGGAGGACCTGGCCGGGACACTGCGGATCTTCGCCGTCACCGAGGAAGCGGGGAAACCGGACTTGATCGACGAGGACGTGATCGAGCGCCTGGCGCGGGCGATCCACGACAGGTACGTGTTCGAGTGCATCCTGCGCGGCGAGACCCCCGAGCAGAACGCCTCCATGGTCGCCTACGAGAGCCTCAGCGAGGTGAAGAAGGGCCAGAACCGCGACCAGGCCGCCCATCTCGGCGGCAAGCTCGGGGCGATGAGGTGCGTGCTGGCGCCCAGCACCGAGGCGCCGCACACGTTCTCGTTCACCTCCGACGAGGTGGACAGGCTGGCCAGGATGGAGCACAGGCGCTGGATGGAGTACCTCAGCGGGCGGGGATGGACGCAGGGTCCCGAGCGCGACGACGCGAAGAAGCAGCACCCCGACCTGTGCGACTGGGAGTATCTGTCCGACAAGGCCCGCGAGAAGGACCGCACGGCCGTCACGCAGTTGCCCGACATCCTGCAGGACGCGGGCTTCCGCATCGTCCGGCTCCCCGGGACGTGACCCTGCGACCGGCCTGATCCCGACGTGGGGTCTCAAGACGCGATCAGCGCGCCCACCAGCATGGTCCGCAACGTCGCGAAAGCCTCGTCCAGGTCGATCCGGTCCGGCGTGAGCCGCCACTGCTGGTGGATGCCGATCGTGGCCCCCAGCACCGTCACGGCCAGCCCGCGCGGCGTGACCCCCTCGGCCAGGGGCAGGCCCTCGGCCCAGGTCTGGATGCGCGCCCGCATGCCGTCCTGGATGGCGACGTAGCGGTCGTGGATCGGCGAGTCGGGCTCGACCGCCTCGATGAGCAGCGTGACGAACAACCTCGACAGCGGCAGCCTGAGGAACCTCTCCGCCTCCTCCAGCACCTGCTCCACCCCGTCCGCGTCGGCCCGCGGCAGCCCGCCGGGCGGCTGGAGCAGCTCCTGCACGGAGTGCTCCAGCACCGCGACCAGCAGGCCCTCCTTGCCGCCGAAGTGCCAGGGGATGGAGCCCCTGCTGATGCCCGACCGCTCGGCGACGTCGGCGAACGTCGTCTGCCGGTATCCCTTCTCGGCGAACAGCTCCGCCGCCGCCCGCAGGATCAGTTCCCGGCTCTGCCGGCTCGTCTGCTCTCGTCTCATGACCATCCCGGATCTCCTATGCCAATCAGCATCTTATATGTTGGCCAACACAGAGCTTTCTTTTGGAGGTGCTCATGCGCTGGGTAACTTATGTACCGGACCGGGTCGGGCTGCTGGAGGGCGGGCTGATCCACGGGCTGCCGCCCGGCACCCGCCTGGTGGACCTGCTCGGCGATCTGCCGCGGGCCGGCCGGCAGGCGCTCGACCGGCCGTACGAGGTCGTCCCCCTGGCCGAGGCCACCCTGATGGCCCCCATCCCCGATCCGCCGTCGATCCGCGACTGCCTGTGCTTCCTCGACCACAAGCGCAACACGGATCGGGCCGGAGGCGTGACGGGCGACCTGCCCGACGTCTGGTACGAGATCCCCGCCTTCTACTTCGCCGCCCCCTCGGCCATCGGCCCGTACGACGACGTGCCCATCTCCCCCGGCAGCGCCTGGTTCGACTTCGAGCTGGAGATCGCCGCCATCCTCGGCGAGGGCGGGCGCGACCTGAGCCCGGAGGAGGCGGACAAACGCATCGCCGGTTACACGATCTTCTGCGACTGGAGCGCCCGCGACCTGCAACTCCTGGAGGGGCAGCTCGAGATCGGGCAGGCCAAGGGCAAGGACGGCGCCAACACGCTCGGCCCCTGGCTGGTCACCCCCGACGAGCTGGACGGGCTCCGCAGGGACGGCAAGCTCGCGCTGCGCGTGGAGGCGAGGGTCAACGGGCGGCTGATCGGCGGGGGCCGTACCGACGACATGGACTGGTCGTTCGGCGAGGTCATCTCCTACGCCTCCCGCGGCGTCGACCTCCGCCCCGGCGACGTCTTCGGCTCGGGCACCGTGCCCGGCTGCTGCCTGATCGAACACCTCGACTTCTACGGCGACCCGGCGGCCTTCCCCGGCTGGCTCCAGGACGGCGACGTCGTCACCCTCACCGCGGAGGGGCTCGGGGAGGTGCGGCAGACCGTGCGCGCGAGCGCCCCCGCCATCCGGATCGCCCCACGGCCGGGGCGGCGGCCCGAGCCCGAGCGGGTCAACCCGGCCAAGAGCGTGCTGCCGTACACGAAGGGGCTGCACCAGGTCGCCGACGGTGTGTGGGCTTGGCTGCTGCCCGACGGCGGGTACGGCCTGAGCAACGCCGGCCTCATCGCCGGCGACGGCGCCTCGCTCCTCGTGGACACCCTCTACGACCTGCCCCTAACGGCCGAGATGCTGAGCGCGATGCGCGCCGCCACCGACCGGCACCCGCTCACGCACGCCGTGTTCACCCACTCCAACGGCGACCACACCCACGGCGGGACACTCCTGGACGACTCCGTGCAGATCATCGCGGCCGAGGGGACCGCGCACGAGATGCGGACCGAGATCCCGCCCGACCTGACCACCGCCTTCCAGGTGGCCGACCTCGGGCCGGTGCTGACCCCCTACCTGCGGCCTCGCTTCAAGGGGTTCGACTTCGCCGGGGCGCGGCTGCGGCACCCCGACCGGCTGTTCGACCGGCGGCTCGCGCTCGACGTGGGCGGGCGCGAGGTGCACGTGCTCAACCTGGGCCCGGCCCACACCGAGGCGGACGCCGTGGTGCACGTCCCCGACGTGGGAGTGTTGTTCGCGGGGGACCTGCTGTTCACGGGATGCACCCCCATCGTGTGGAAGGGACCGATCAGCAACTGGATCACCGCCTGCGACACCATGATCGGCCTGGATCCGGCGGTGGTCGTCCCGGGGCACGGGCCGGTGACGGACGTCGAGGGCATCAGGGACGTACGCGGCTATCTGCGCCACGTCACCGAGCAGGCCGACGCCGCGCACGCCGCCGGGCTGGGGTTCAAGGAGGCGGCGTTCGGGATCGACCTGGGGGAGTACGGCGAATGGCTGGACGCGGAACGGGTCGTGGTCAACGTCTACCGGCGTTATCAGGAGCTCGACCCTGACCTGCCGGAGGTGGACAGGATCCCGCTGTTCGCCGTCATGGCGGAGTGGCACGCCGCCCGCATGGGCTAACCGTCGAGCAGGCGGCGCTGCTCCTCCTCGATCACCTGCCGCGCCAGCGACTGCTCCGACACGTCCACCGCGTCACCCGTGGACTCGGCCAGGTCACTGCGCCGGGCGTAGGCGTCGAACAGCTTCGACTTGCGGCGCAGGATGTCCAGCATGCGCTGGTCGACCGAGTCCACGGTGAGCATCCGGTGCACCTGCACCCTGCGCACCTGCCCCATCCGATGTGCCCGCCCCACCGCCTGCGTCTCCATGCTGGGCTTGACCTGCGGCTCGCAGAGGATCACCACGGAGGCGGCCTGCAGGTTGAGCCCCACCCCGCCCGCCTGCACCTGGCTGAGCAGCACCGCGTGCCCGGCGGCGGCCGAGAACTCATCCACCATCCGCTGCCGCCGCGCCGCCTCCACCTCCCCGGACAGCGGCCCGTGCGCCCGCCCGCCCAGCGCCGCCCCCACCGTGGCCAGCACCGAGCGGAAGTAGGAGAACACCACCACCTTCAGCCCGTTGGCCTCGGCGTCCTCCACCAGCTCCAGCAGCCGCTTGAGCTTGGCCGAGGTGTCCGGCTCGGCGTAGGCGGCGCGGCGCATGGCCATGAAGTTGCCCCCGGCCACGGCGAGCCGGTATGCCTCGAAGTCCGCCCCGCTGAACTCCACCCACTCATCGGCCTCCATCCGCTCCGGCAGCTCCGCCAGCACGTCCTGCTGGTTGCGCCGCAGGTAGACGGGCGCGACCGCCCGGCGGAACGCCCGCGCCCCCGCCACCACGTCGCTGCTCCGCAACCCGGTGGCCAGCTCCGGCCGCAGGTAGGACACCAGTGCCCTGAACTCCTCCACCCGGTTCTCCATCGGCGTCCCGGTCAGGAACAACACCCGCCGCGCCCGCCCGCACCAGGCCGCCACCGCCCTGGACCGCTTGGTCTCCGGATTCTTGACGTAGTGGGCCTCGTCCACGACCAGCATGCCCACGTCGGGGCCCTCCACCCGGTGCAGCCCGTCCAGCGTGGCCACCGCGACGCCGCCCCGCCGCGCCCACTCCTGCTGGGCGGCGAGCCGGTCGGGCCCGTGCAGCGGGTAAGGGGTCAGCGTGCTGCGCGAGCCGATCTCGCGTACCCAGTTGATCAGCACGCTCGCCGGGCAGGCCACCAGGAAGTGTGTCTCCCCGCCCGCCCGCAGGTGCGCCAGCGCCGCGATCGCCTCGATCGACTTGCCCAGCCCCATCTCGTCACCGATGATCACGCGTTCCTGCACGAGCGCGAACCGCGCCCCGAACGCCTGGTATCCGCGCAGCGACACCCGCCGGTGGGTGTCGTCGAGCGGCTGCGCGGCGACCTTGGCCGCCAGGTCGTCGGGCAGCAGACCGTGGCCGCCGCCCATCGGCTCCCCGGCCAGCTCCGCCAGCAGCCCGAAGTATTCGGGGGAGCGGGATTCGAAGTCCGCCCATGCCTCGAAGTCGCGGGCCGCCGGGCGCAGCAGGTCGGTGGTGACCTGGGCGAGCAGCAGCCGCGTCCGCGCGGCGCCGTCGAGCAGCTCCTCGATCGAGGCCACCGCCTCGCGCGCCAGCCGGCGCCGGGCGGGCAGCGTGAGCATCATCCGCAACCGGCTGCGCGCCGGCCGCGCCTCGGCCAGCAGCGGCTCCAGCCGCCCGGCCACCTCCCCGGCCGCGTCGAGGGCCCGGGGCAGCTCGGGGCCGACGGCCACCAGGCGGTGCAGGGCGATCACCAGCTCGGTGGTGTGCGGGTCGGGCCGGTCCACGTCGAGGCGCAGGCTCGCGGCCTCGGCGGCGGCGTCCTCGATCTGCCGGGCGGCCGCCAGGAGCTGCCCCGCCGTGTGCGCGCCGATGCCGGGCAGCAACTGCAACTCGTACGGGGTGGCCTCCAGCACCTGCCGGACCGTGGTGTATCCGGCCTTCTCCAGTGTCCCGATGCGCAGCCGCCCGTCGGTCACGTCTCTCAGCCGCGAGACGGGCACCGCCTCCAGCCCGGCCCTGGCCACGTCGCGGCGCAGCGTGCCGAGAGCGTGCGCGGCCCGCGCCCGCACGGAGGCGTGCTCGTCGAGCAGGGCGCGCGCGTCGGCCAGCAACCGGTCGGCGTCACGGAACTCCACCGGACCTAGGATGCCCCAGCCACCGGGACAACGGCGAATATCAGCTCAAGTGCACCCCGATGAGGCAGGTGTCGTCGTCGGTGTCGGAGTCGCAGTGCGTGAGCAGAGCGTCCAGGCGGTGGTCGAGCGTGGCCGCCCCGCGCCTGGCGATGCTCAGCAGCCGGTCCTGGGCGTGGCGCAGGTTGTGATCCCGCCGCTCGATCAGGCCGTCGGTGTACATCAGCAGCGTGTCCCCTGCCCGCAACTGCAGCCGCCCCTCCTCGTACTGGGCGTCCGTGAACGCCCCCAGCAACGGCCCCTTGACCAGCGGCAACTCCGCCCCAGAACCTTCGCGCAGCAGGATCGGCGGCAGGTGCCCCGCCCTGCTCCAGCGCAGGACGCGGGTCAGCGGGTCGTACAGGGCGCAGACCGCGGTGCCGGTCAGGCGGTCGGCGAGGTGGTGGGCGACCTGGTTGAGCCAGAGCATGAGCTGCGCCGGCCCCGCGCCGGTGGCGGCCAGGCCGCGCAGCGCGTTGCGCAGGACCACCATGCCGGTGGCCGCCTCCACGCCGTGCCCCGCCACGTCGCCCACCGACAGCAGCACCCGCTGCGACGGGAGCGCGACGGCGTCGTACCAGTCGCCGCCGACCAGGTGCTCCTTCTGCGCGGGCCGGTAGCGGACGGCGATGTGCAGGCCGAAGGACTCCATCGTGCCGTGCGAGGGCGGCATGATGGCCCGCTGGAGCTGCAGGGCCAGGCGGTTGCGCGCGGCCGACTGCTCCTCGGTGTGGGCGAGCTGGTCACGGGTGACCGACAGCGCGACCTCCGTCCAGTGCTGCGAGGAGATGTCCTGGTAGGTTCCCCGCACCGCCATCAGCCGCCCATCCGGCCCGAACACCGGCTCCGCCACCACCCGCATGTGCCGGGCCACCCCGTCAGGACGCCTGAGCCGGAACGCCGTGGCCGCGAAGCGCCGATGATGCAGCACGGTGCGCAGGAAGCGGCCGATCGGGACCTCGTCGTCGGGATGGGCGTGGTCGCGCAGCCGCTCCAGCGGGATCGGCTGGTCGCCGGGCGCCAGGCCGTACAGGGAGTACAGCTGGGCGTTCCAGGTGATCCGGCCGGTCACCGCGTTCTCCTCGAAGCCCCCGATGCGGCCCAGCCGCTGCGCGTGCTCCAGCAACCCCGCCAGCCGGGCGTTCTCGTCATGGTCGCGCCACACCAGCAGCACGCTGCCGCCGTGCCTGGTCACGCTGACGTCCGCCACGCCCGTCGTGCTCAGCCCGAACGGCATCCGCTCGGCCCTGAACGGCTCCCCGGTCGCCTGCACGTTCTCCAGCCGCCCGAACAGTCCCGCCGCCGCCCTCGGGAACGCCTCCAGCAACAACCTGCCCTCCGCCAGCGGGTACGCCTCCAGCACCCCGCCCCTGATCCTCTCGTTCACGTGCAGGACACGGAAGTCGGCCAGCCCGCCGCCGACGTCCATGTGGGCACGCAACACCAGCGCTGGGTCGGGCAGCGCGTCGGCCAGATCCACGATCTCCGACAGGACCGGTGAGGTGGGGGCCTGCGGGGTGTACGGGGAGTCCAGGGTGTGGGCGCACAGCTCGGCCATGGCGTCGAGCTGCCGCTCCATGCGCTGGGCGTGCGGGGGCAGAGTACGCGGCCAGCAGATCTCCAGCACCCCCTGCACCCGTCCGCCCGCCATCATGGGCACGGTGATCCGCCCGCCGCCGGTGACCCCGGGGGTGAGGCGGCCGATGGCCGGCAGGCCCGCGTCGGTGTGCCAGATCGTGCGGCGTTCGGTCAGTGCGCGCCCGGCCGGCGTGACGACGCCCGGCGGGACGTGCCGCCACCGCCTGGCCTCCTCGGCCGTGAACCCGGCGTACCCGGCCAGGGCGAGGGCGGCGCCAGGCTCGGCCGCCCACACCGCCACCGCCGTCGCGCCCAGGGGGGTCAGCGCGTGTTCCAGCAGCGAGGTGGCCACCGCCTGGGTGTCGCCGGTGCCCAGTGCGGCGCTCTCGGCCACGCGCAGCCGTACGGAGGCCTCGGGGCCGGCCTCGCCGATGCGATCGCGCACCACCTCGTTGACGACGTCGGCCGCCACCTCCAGCCGGGACACCCCTGCCTTGGCCGCGAGCGTGGAGAGCTGCTCGGCCGCCTGCGCGGGCCCGCAGTGCAGCCGTTCGACCAGCACCCCCTTGGCCAGCTCCACCACCGCGCGGTCGTCGGCGGTGCGCCGCTCCCGCTCCACCTCCCGCCGCAACCGCTCGACGGTCGCCACCAGCCTGACCAGCTCGGGCTCCCCGTCGGGGGATCTGTTCACGCCGCCCATCTCGTCGAGCTCCTCGCCCACTCCACCGGAGGGCGCGGCGGAGCCGTTGGGAGGGGGCGTGGGGTCGTTGGTGGGAGGATGCACGTGGCCGCTCCTAGCGAACGTCAGGACAGGTCCATCCAGTGCTGGATGCGTTCGATGAGATGGTCGGCGTCCACCGGCTTGGTCACGTAGTCGGTGGCCCCCGCCGCCAGGCTCTTCTCCTGGTCGCCTGGCATCGCCTTGGCCGTGACGGCGATGATCGGCAGGGAGGCGTACTGCGGCATGGCCCTGATCGTCTCGGTCGCGGTGTAACCATCCATCTCGGGCATCATGACGTCCATCAGGATCAGGTCGGTCTCGGTGTGGGCGGTGAGCGTGTCGATGCCCTTGCGGCCGTTCTCGGCGTGCAGCACGTTGATGCCGTGGAGCTCCAGCATGCTGGTGAGCGCGTACAGGTTGCGGGCGTCGTCGTCCACCACCAGGACCGTGCGACCGGCCAGCGTGTTGTCGATCTCCCGCGCCTGCGCCGCCCCCATGGTCTCGGCCCGGACCAGGGGCAGCACGTCGCCCGGCTGGTCGGCGGTGAGGTGCAGGGCGATGCGCTCGCGTAGCTCGTCGAGGCTGGTCAGCAGCTCCAGCGGCTGGTGGGCCAGGTGCACCTCCCGCTGCGGATGGGAGCGCCAGTTGTTGTACGCCAGCACGGGCACCCCGTTGAGGCGCGCGTCGCCGTCCATGGACTCCAGCAGCCGATATGCCGACATATCGGGCATGTCGAGGTCCAGGACCACGCAGTGGCACGGCCCCACCGCCAGCAGGCCGGTGGCCTCCTCGGCGCCCGCCGCCGTGACGACCTCCATGGACCCGCGCAGATCGCGCGCCCCGGTCAGATCGCCCACCACGCTCTCGGACACCAGCGACAGCAGCCCGTGCCGCCGCTCCTCGATCACCAGCAGCCGCCGCGCCTCCATCAGGGCGACGAGGCCGGGTTCCCCGTTCTCGTCCACGCCGGCGCTGTCGCCCGGCTCGAACCCGGGCCGCGCCACCGGCAGGTAGAGCGTGAACACGCTGCCCTGCCCCGGCGTGCTCTGCACGGTGATGGCGCCGCCCAGCAGGTAGGCGATCTCGCGGCAGATCGACAGGCCCAGCCCGGTGCCGCCGTACTTGCGGCTCGTGGTGCCGTCGGCCTGCTGGAACGCGCCGAAGATCACCTCAAGCTGCTGGTCGGGGATGCCGACCCCGGTGTCCACGACGCGCAGCGCGATCGCGGGGCCGTTGGGGCGTACGGAGGCGGGCGGCTCGTTCGGCGCGGCCGGTTCGATGCGCAGCTCGACGCTGCCCGTCTCGGTGAACTTGACCGCGTTCGACAGCAGGTTGCGCAGCACCTGGCGCAGCCGCGAGTCGTCGGTGAGCAGCTCGGCGGGCACCCCCGGCGCGGTGGTGACGCGGAAGTCGAGGCTCTTCTGCCCGGTCAGCGGCCGGAACGTGGCCTCCACGTAGTCCAGCAGCCGCCGCAGCCGTACCCATTCGGGGTTGATGTCCATCTTGCCCGCTTCGACCTTGGACAGGTCGAGGATGTCGTTGATGAGCTGCAGCAGGTCGGAGCCGGCCGAGTGGATGATCCCGGCGTACTCGACCTGCTTGGCCGTCAGGTTGCGCGTGTGGTTCTGGGCCAGGAGCTGCGCGAGGATGAGCAGGGAGTTGAGCGGGGTGCGCAGCTCGTGGCTCATGTTGGCCAGGAACTCGCTCTTGTAGGAGGAGGCCAGCGAGAGCTGGTGCGCCCGGTCCTCCAGCTCCTGCCTGGCCTGCTCGATCTCCAGGTTCTTGGTCTCGATGTCCTGGTTCTGCCGGACCAGCAGCGTGGCCTTCTCCTCCAGCTCGGCGTTGGAGCGCTGCAACTCCTCCTGCTGCTGCTGGAGCTCCTCCGAGCGGGCCTGCAGCTCCACGGCCAGCCGCTGCGACTCCTTGAGCAACTCATCGGTACGCGCGTTGGCCACGATCGTGTTCAGGTTGACCCCGATCGTCTCCATGAGCTGGTCGAGGAAGGCCCGGTGCACCGGCGTGAACATCTGCACCGAGGCCAGCTCGATCACCCCGAGCACCTGCTCCTCCACCACGATCGGCAGCACGATCACCGACGTCGGGTCGGTGCGGCCGAGCCCGGAGGAGATCGTGATGTAGCCGGCCGGCAGGTCGGTCATGGCGATGGTCCTGCGGCTGCGCGCCGCCTGCCCGATCAGCGCCTCGCCCAGCCTGAACCGGGCCGGCCGCTCCGGGTCCACCGGGTAGCCGTAGGCGCTGATGAGCTGCAGCTCGCTCTCCTCGGCCAGGAAGAAGGCGCCGTACTGGGCGGCGACCAGCGGCGCCAGCTCGTTCATGACCAGCTCGGCCACGGTGGCCAGGTCGCGGTGGCCCTGCATGAGGCCGGACATGCGGGCCAGGTTGGACTTGAGCCAGTCCTGCTGCTCGTTGGCGCTGGTCGTCTCGCGCAACGACTTCACCATCGAGTTGATGTTGTCCTTGAGGTCGGCCAGCTCGCCCTCGGCGTCCACGGTGATGGATCGGGTCAGGTCACCGGAGGTGACGGCGCTGGTCACCTCGGCGATGGCGCGGACCTGGCGGGTGAGGTTGCCGGCCAGCTCGTTGACGTTCTCGGTCAGCTGCTTCCAGGTGCCGGACACGCCCTCGACGTCGGCCTGGCCGCCCAGCACCCCGTCGGTGCCGACCTCCCGTGCCACCCGGGTCACCTCGGAGGTGAACAGGGACAACTGGTCCACCATGCCGTTGAAGACCGAGGCGATCTCCCCGAGCAGCCCGTCGGCGTCGTAGGGGAGCCTGGTGCGGAAGTCGCCGTCCCTGACCGCCGTCAGCCCGGCCAGCAGCCGCCGCAGCTCCGGCTCCTCATCCGGAGCCGACGGGGCTCGGGTGCGCTTGCCACGCGCGGACGAACGGGACGTGCCGACGGTGGGGTCGCTCATGACCTGTCCTCCGTACTCGCCCTGTCTTTGCTCAGGTAGCGCAGAGATTATCCGGGCACGCCCACCGCGCGCGCTAGCCGCAAGTTGTCATCTATCTATCACGCCACGTACACGGCGTTGTGAGAGAAAGTTTCATGTATTGCGCATGAGGCTGGAGCGCCCTCTGGGAACGGAGTGGCGCGAGGCGCCGTTGTTTCGGATCCTCCGCCGCTGGATGGAGCGTTCCTAGGAGTTGAGCGCGGCGGAGACGGCGGCATCGACCGTGTCGTACACCGGCAGGTGCGCCACCACGCCCGTCACCTCGAAGAGGCGGGCGGGCAGGGGCTGCACGGCCGCCAGGTGGACGGCGCCGCCGTTCCTCAGGCAGTCGGTGGCGCACATCAGCAGGACGTGCAGACCCGAGCTGTCCATGAACGGCACCCTCGAAAGGTCGAACACCAGACCTTCCGAGGGATGAGTGCGGGCACGGCGGAGATAACTCTCGAGTTGGCCTCGATTGGTGGCGTCCATCTCGCCGGTCACGGCGATCACGCTCACCCCGGGCAGGCGCTGGTGCGCCAGCGTCAATTGCGGCATCTACGGCTTCACCGCTTTCGCCGGCGGAACTTGACCATCAATGAAGAATAGACCGCCAGAGTCGTCGGCGATATCCCGCTTTTCGCGTTCCCGGCCGAGCTGTCTCAGTCCCCCGCGCCCGCCACGTCAGTGGCCGTGGCCGTGACCGACGAACGTCCCCGCCGGCTTGCCCGGCGGCACCAGCCCCAGCGCGACCACCCCCGCGACCGCCGCCACCACGGCACACAACGTGAACCCGGACACGAACCCACCGGCGTCCGCCCCGGGCACGAGACTCGCCGCCGCCACGGTGGACACGACGGCTACACCGATGGAGCCGCCCAGTTCATGGAAGGTGTTGATGACCCCGGAGGCGACCCCGTTCTCACCTGGAGGAATGTTCGCCATGGTCGTCGTGGTGGCCGTCACGAAGGCGGGGCCGATGCCCAGCGAGGCGAGCACGAAGCCGGGCAGCAGCGTGGTGTAGGCGCTGGCGTCGGGCGAGATCCGCGTCATCAGCCCCGCCCCCGCCGCCGTCACCACGAACGCCGCCACCGCCACCGGTCGCCCGCCGAGCCTGCCGATGAGGTGCCCGCCGGCCTGCGCGCCGATCGTGATGGCCACCGCCGCGGGCAGGAAGAGCAGCCCGGTCTCCAGAGCGCTGAACCTGAGCACGTGCTGCAGGTAGAGCGAGCTGAGGAAGAACAGGCCCAGCATCAGCCCGGTGGCCACCAGCATGACGAACGTCCCGGAGATCACCGGCCGCCGGGCGAGCGTCTCGGCACGCATGAGCGGCGAGCGTGCCGAGCGTTCGATCACCACGAAGAGCACGTACAGGAGCACCGCTCCGAGCAGCGGCAGCACCGTCCCAGAAGCCGTCCAGCCGCCGTCGCCCGCCGTCACCAGGCCGTAGATCAGCAGCGCCGTCGCCAGCGTGACGACCAGGGCGCCGGGCACGTCGAGCCGCTCCCGCCGTCCGGCCGCACTCCGCACCCCGGCCGGCACCACACTCGGCACGGCGGCCAGCACCGCCAGCCCGATCGGCACGTTGACGAAGAACACCCAGGCCCACCCGGGCCCGGCGGTCAGCACGCCGCCGAGGAGTACGCCGAGCGCCGCACCCGTACCGCCGATGGCGGCCCACACGCCGAGCGCCCGCCCGCGCCGTTCGCCGTGGAAGACGGTGGTGATGACGGACAGCGCCGCGGGTGAGAGCAGTGCCGCGCCGACCCCCTGCAGCGCCCGTCCCGCGATGAGCACGCCCCCGCTCCCGGCCAGCCCGCACACCAGCGAGGCCGCCGTGAACAGCCCGAGCCCGGCCAGCAGCGTCCGGCGGGCGCCGAGCGCGTCGGCCAGCCGGCCGCCGAGCACCATCAGCCCGCCGAAACAGAGCGTGTACGTGGTCACCACCCAGGTCAGCGACTCCCGGTCGAGCGCCAGGTCGGTGCCGATGGTGGGCAGCGCGACCTGGACGACGGTGATGTCGACGATCAGCATGAACTGCGCCAGGCAGAGCAGCACCAGCACTGTCCATCCGCCGGTGCGCGCCTCGGTATGAGTCATCCGAAAGCTCCTTAACTCGAACATTGCTGTTCAAGTTAACACGCATGAACGGTACCGGGGTACGGTTTTTAAGGAGGCCGGCTTGTCGGCCTACGGCATGCGGTTCCGGATCGGGCGCCGCCCTCTTAGGCGCCGCGGTTCGCCGGAGGCGGCGTGGACGGGCCTCCGTCGGGCGACAGGAGCGACAACATCGTCCTGACCAGCACCTGCTCGACCTGCTCCGGCGCCAGCCGGCCCGCCTCCCGCTCCTGCGCCGCACTGTGGATGATCGAGAAGAACGTGGTCACCAGCCACGGCAGCGGCAGATCCCTCCGGAAGTCGCCCTCCCGCTGCCCCCGCGCGATCAGCCGCTCCACCCGCCGCAACGGCCGCTCGTGGTGCTCTCTGATCCGCTCCGTGGCCAGCACCCGGTCGGCGGCCAGGAACAGGCGGCGGTGCCGATCGAGCACCTCCCAGGCGGACCGCAACAGCCCGGCCATGGCCTCGGGCGCGGGCGCCGTGTCGATCGAGTCGTCCTCCAGCACGGCGTCCGCGATGTCCACCGCGTGATCGAGCACCGCGTCGACCAGCGCCTCCCGCGACGGGAAGTGCCCGTAAAGAGTGACGCGGCCCACCCCGGCGGCCTTCGCGATGTCCGCCACGCTCGCGGCGGGATCGGCGCTGAGCAGCCTGGTCCCGGCCTCCAGGATCGAGGCGATGTTGCGCTCGGCGTCCGCACGCCGCGCGGGTACGGGCTGACGTGCCACGGCCTTCACCATATGACCACCCTACGACGCCTGCCCGCCACTGCCCTCGTCAGGCGGTGACGACGTGTTCGGCCTGGTCGCGGCTGGTGTGCAGGTCCCAGTAGATCCGGGCGAGGTCGTCCGGGGCCGCGTACGGGACGCCCGCGGGCGGGTTCGTGCCGATGAAGACGTTGGGGTATCTTGTTGCTCAACCCGCCCCGAGGGTCGGCCGAGTTCATGATCGGCGGCCTCGGTGTCAATCTCGCCGGGTTTCTCCTTTATCTCTGCCCTTCGGGCATCTTCCTGCGCTCGGGCGTTCGTGGCGTACCGCCCAGGTGATCACGACCCGACGGATCAGTCGCGTGTGATGCGGCGGGGCCTCCATGTTCCACGACCACGATCGTTCCTGCGTTCGATCAGAAAGGCGACCAGACGA
The DNA here is from genome assembly GCF_042656245.1 of Nonomuraea insulae. Lineage (NCBI taxonomy): Bacteria > Bacillati > Actinomycetota > Actinomycetes > Streptosporangiales > Streptosporangiaceae > Nonomuraea > Nonomuraea insulae. The sequence continues at coordinate 34,637 of NZ_JBHSPA010000025.1, read as the reverse complement.
CGATGAAGCGCTACATCCTCACCGGCACTCCTGGATCCGGCAAGACCACGATCCTGCGAAGCCTGGCGGCCCTCGGATACGCGACGGTCGAGGAGGCCGCCACGGCGGTGATCGCCGACGAGCAGGCTCGCGGCGTAGCCGAGCCCTGGGCGCGGCCTTCCTTCATCGACAAGATCGTCACCTTGCAACGACAGCGTCAGATGCGGCCCGTCACCACTGCGCCGCCACACGTACAGTTCTTCGACCGATCGCCCGTTTGCACCCACGCGCTCAGCGTCTATGTCGGACACCCGATTCCCACCGCTCTGTCCGCCGAGATCGAACGGATCGCCCGAGAACAGGTCTATGACCAGCACGTGTTCTTCGTACGCAATCTCGGCTTCTGCGAACCGACCGAAGCACGCCGGATCAGTTTCGAGGACTCGCTGACGTTCGAACGCCTCCACGAGGAGACCTACCGGACATTCGGCTTCCACCTCATCGACATCCCCGCCGGACCACTGCCAGAACGAGTGACCGTGATCCGAAGGGCGATCTCTGAGCTCGCGGACGTCTGAGTACATCCTGTCAGCGGCCGAGAAGGAAGCGGGGTGCGGGCGTCAGAGCTGGAGGGCGTGGTCGAGCAGGGACTGGAGCGTGACGGCGCCGATCAGGCGGCCCTCGTCCACCACCGCCACCAGCGGGCTCCGCGTACGGGCCATCAGCGCCGCCAGTTCCAGCACCGTCGCCTTCTGGTCGGTCACCGGCAGTTCGCGCGGCTGCTCCGGCAGGCACTCCCGTACGGTCTTGCCGCCGAGCCGGTGCAGAAACTGGTCCGCGTGGGCCTCGTCCACCACCCGGGCCAGCGCCGGATCATCCTGGCAGTATGCGGGCACGGCCAGCCGCAAGACCTGCGTGCCGGGCAGGATGCTGAGCGGACGCCCGCTCCCGTCGACCAGGATGAGCCCCGGCAGATCCCCTTCGGCCAGCAGCCTGGCCGCCTCCAGCGCCGGGGTGTCCAGGGTGACCGTCGGGAACTCGACGGCGAGATCGCGTGCGCGCATCAATGGCCTCCGCGCCCAAGCCTAGCCAACTCCCATCCCGGCTGACGCACTCGCCGAGCGTGGCCCGGAGAGGGGGTCAATGCTGGGGATTGCTCCGTCCAAATGCTGGCATTCCCGCTATGGTGCTGAAGATCCATATTTTGCCGTCACGGGAGAGTCATGCCGCAGGCCGAACCGCTCCGGGAGGGCGACCCCTCCGCCGTGGGGCCCTACCGGCTGCTCGGCCGCCTTGGCGCGGGTGGTCAAGGCGTCGTCTACCTGGGGCAACGATCTGACTTCGGGCCGGTCGCGGTCAAGGTCTTCCGTGATGGGCGGGCCGACGAGCGGTTCGCCAAGGAGATCGAGGCGGCGCGGCGGGTGGAGCCGTTCTGTATCGCGCAGGTGCTCGACGCCTCGGTGAGCGGCCGGCCGTACATCGTGACCGAGTACGTCGAAGGGCCCTCGCTGCAGCAGGCGGGCCGCCACGCCGGGGCCGACCTGCAGCGGCTGGCGGTCGCGACGGCGACGGCGCTGGCGGCCATCCACCAGGCGGGCATCGTGCACCGCGACTTCAAGCCCGCGAACGTGCTGCTCGGGCAGGGCGGGCCGCGGGTCATCGACTTCGGCATCGCACGCTCGGCCGACGCGGGGCCTTCAGGGGCCAGCGGGATCATGGGGACACCTGCGTACATGGCGCCGGAGCAACTCGCCGGAGCGCCGGTCGGGCCGGCGGTGGACGTGTTCGCGTGGGGCTCGGTGATGGCGTTCGCGGCGACCGGGAGCCCGCCGTTCGGTGAGGACACCCTGCCGGCCGTGATCAACCGGATCCTGCACAACGAGCCGCAGCTCGGCGACCTGCCACAGCCGTTGCGCACGGTCGTCCTGCACTGCCTGGCCAAGGAGCCGGCGAACCGCCCGAGCATGCAGGACGTACTGCTGCGCCTGCTCGGCGGCCCGCAGCAGGCCGGCCACCCGGCATCCGGGTACGGCGGCCCGCAACAGAGCGGCCACCCGGCAGCTGCGCACGGCGGCCAGGACTTCGGCCAAGCGCCCCATGCCTCCCACTCGGAACCGTCAGGTTACGGCGGTCAGCCCTCTCCCTCGGCTGCGTCCGGCTACGGTGGTCAGCCTCCTCCCTTGGGGCCGTCCAGCTATGGCGGACAAGCGCCCCATTCCTCTCACCCGGGGCCGTCCGGTTACGGGGGTCAGCGCTCTCACTCGGGGGCGCCCGGTTACGGTGGCGGTGCTGGGTCCTGGCATGGGCACGATGGGCCGCCCACGGCTCCCCGGCACGGTGCGGGGCGTGGTGGTGCGGGACGGACCTGGCTGGTCGCGGGTGTCGCCAGCGCTGTGACGCTGGTGGTCGCGAGCGGTGTCGCCTGGGGCGTCTCGAACGTCTGGGGCAGCCAGGCCCCGGCCCCGTCCTCGCAGTCCCTCGTCGTCACCACGACGAAGGAGCCCAGCCCGACGCCCACGCGCAAGCGCGCGAAACGTACCCGCACACCGTCCCCCACCCCGAGCAGGAAGCAGACCACGCGACCGCCCGAGGAACCGACGGCCTCGCCGAAGAAGGAGCCCACCACCGCCGCCCCCAAGCGGACGGTGAAGCCCACCAGGACCGCCTCCTCGGGCGGCGGTACGCTCCGGATCGTCTCGCTACGGGCCCAGGGTGCGCGGAAGGCCAACACCGAGGACTGCCAGATCGGCATGTCCAACATCTTCGGGCTGGTCGAGGGCACCAAGCTGCGCACCACGTTCAACTACGAGTGGATCCTGGACGGCAAGGTCGTCGAGCGTTCGCAGTCCGTCATCGCCGAGAGCCACACCCAGCAGGTCGTCGGCCCGCTGGTCAAGCCGAACGGCTCCCACCGGGTCACGCTCCGCCTGACCTCGCCCAGCACGGTCTCGCGGACGCTGGCCTTCAGGATCTGCCCGGTCGGGACCGAGTGATGGACCCGCTCCAGCCCGAGGATCCGCCCGCCGTCGGCCCGTACCGGCTGCTCGGGCGGCTGGGCGAGGGCGGCCAGGGCGTGGTGTATCTGGGGGAGGCGCCCGGCGGGCAGCAGGTGGCCGTCAAGGTGCTGCTGGACGGCTACACCGGTGATCACCGTTTCGCCAAGGAGGTCGAGGCGGCGCGGCGGGTGGAGCCGTTCTGTATCGCGCAGGTGCTCGACGCCTCGCTGGGCGGACGGCCGTACATCGTGACCGAGTACGTCGAGGGGCCCGCGCTCAACCAGGCGGGCCGCCACGCCGGAGCCGACCTGCAGCGGCTGGCGGTCGCGACGGCGACGGCGCTGGCCGCGATCCACCGGGCCGGGGTGGTGCACCGCGACTTCAAACCGGCCAACGTGCTGTTGGGCCGCGACGGCCCGCGCGTCATCGACTTCGGCATCGCCCGCGCGATGGGGCACTCGCTGACCGTGACGAGCAGCATCGTCGGCACGCCTTCGTACATGGCTCCTGAGCAGCTCGCGGGCGAGCCGGTGGGCTCGGCCACCGACGTCTTCGCCTGGGCCGCGGTGATGGTGTTCGCCGCGACCGGTACGCCGCCGTTCGGCAACGACTCACTGCCCGCCGTGATCCGCCGCATCCTGCACGACGAGCCGTACCTCGGCGACCTGCCCGGCGCGCTCTGCCCGATCGTGCTGGCCTGCCTGGCCAAGAACCCGGCGGCCCGCCCCAGCATGCAGGACGTCCTGCTCTGGCTGATCGGCGCCCGCCCGGCCCCACCGCCCCCGCCGCCCAGCCCGCCCCCGCAGTCCGGTCCGTTCCCGCAGTCAGGTCCGCCTCCGCAGTCTGGCCCGTTCCCGCAGTCAGGTCCGCCTCTGCAGTCGGGTCCGTTCCCACAGTCCGGCCCGGCCATGCCGTCCGCGCAGCCCATGGCGTCCTCGCCGTTCCCGCAGTCTGGTCCCGCTCCGTCGCCTGTCGCGACGCGTCCACCGCGCCGCGGGAAGGGGACAGCGGCGCTGATGGGAGTCGGGGCGCTGGCGGTGTCAGGTGCTCTGGTCGCGGGCGCGATCACGCTGATGCCGCAGACCACCACCAGCGCGGCCCCGCCCCCCGTCCGGACGCCGGAACCCACCACCCCGGGGACGGCCGGGAAGAAGCCGTCGTCCACCGCGACCAGCCACCCCAAGAAGACCACGACCCCGCGCAGGCAGCCCACCCCGAAGGCCACCACCCCGAAGCAGACCCCGACGCAGACCGCCGCGCCGACGACCGCCGCGCCGAAGGCGACGAAGACCTCGGGCGGCGCGAACGTGCGCCTGGTGTCGGTGACGCTCGACGGGATGAAGACGGGGGATTGCTATCAGCCCAGCACCTTCCCCGTAGCCCGGCTGGCCGGCTCCTCCGGCAAGCAGATCGAGTACGGCTACCGCTGGATCGTGGACGGCCAGGACGAGGGCTGGCTGACCGGCTTCCTGACCAACGGATCGGACCTGTTGCGGCGCAACCCGATGGGCGCGTTCCCTGCGGGCAAGCACACGATCGTTTTCCGCCTGCTGACGCACGCCAAGGCCACCAGGACCCTGTCGTTCACGATCTGCGAGCTGTGATCACTCGCCCGTCATGCCAGTGATCCGCCTCCGCATTCGTCATGGCGTCGCGCGCTCGGTCGAACCTTCACCGGGCTTCTGCAGTCGATCCAGGCCGATATGTCTCGCCGGGGGCGGGGTGCCGTCGGTGGCGAGCTCCCCGTCGCTCGCCGTACCCTCCGGCCGCAGCCAGGACGATTCCGCCAGGATCCGCGGGCGGTGGTGAAGCAGGCTTGGAACCGTTCGGCGGCGGGGCGGCCGGCGCTCGTCGCGACGCGCGGGCGAAGCCGTATCAGCCTTCCTTCGTCAGCGGGACGGGCGCGGAGAGGGCGCGCAGGTCGTCGAAGGCTCGGGAGAGATGTGCGTCCAAACTCTGTGAGGGGTCGTCGATCCAGGCTTGGGCCGCTTGGTGGAAGGCGGCCCAGCCGGCCTGAGCAGCCAGGCCGGCCAGCCGGTCGGGGACACCGCGCTGCTCTAGCGCCTCGGCTGCGGCGTCGGTGAGTGACGCGGCCTTGGCCAGCTCGCGTTCGCGCAGCGCCGGCGTCACGGCGATGACCGCGAGTCGTGGCTCGGAGAACGGGCGGTTGTCCTCAAGGATCCGCCCGGCTTTCCTGAAGGCGCGGAGCAGCATGTCGAGCGGCTGCAGACCATCGGGCGCTTCGGCCACCGCCTGTACCAGGGCGGCGCGCAGGGCGGCTTCGCCATCGAAGAGCACCTCGCGCTTGTCGGGGAAGTGCCGGAAGAACGTGCGCTCGTTGACGCCGGCCCTGGCGGCGATCTCGGCCGTGGTGGTCTGGTCGAACCCGCGTTCCCGGTACAGCTCCAGGGCCGCCTGCTGAAGGCGGCGGCGCGCTTCTGCTCCGCTCCGTGGCACCCCACGAGGCTACCGCACGCGCCAGTCGCTGGCCTTACGGTAGCGTCAGTTACTGGCGCTAAGTAGCACCAGTAACTGACGTTGAATGAGAGACCGTCAGCATGTCTTCGTTGCCGGTGGTTCCGGCCTGACCGGCCCAGACATCGTCGCGGCCGATCACACCGTCATCGGTCTGGCATGCGCCGATCACACCGTCATCGGTCTGGCATGCGCCGACCACACCGTCAGTGGTCTCGCGTGCGCGGACAGCGCCGTCATCGGTCTGGCACGCGCGGACAGCGCCGTCACCGGTCTGGCGTGCGCGGACAGGCGCCGGCACACCCGGGCAAGCCGTTCGTCAGCACCTCCGGCACGCTGGTCATGCTCGTCACGTCGGCGAGGGCGGCAATCGGTGGCCCGCGGTGCGACTGCTCGCCGCGCCGACCTTCTGACCACCTCGCGCCGGCGCCAGCAGGACGCCGATCCGGCCGGCCTATGGGAGTTCGGCGAAGCGTTCGACTTGTTCGGTGCGGCCCGAGACCAGGACGATGTCGCCGTAGGAGAGTTCCGTCTCCGCCGTGGCGTACGTGAACTCCTCGCCCGGCGGCTTGACGGCCACGATGGTGACGCCGTACTTGCGGCGCAGGTTGGAGCGGCCGAGAGGGACGCCCACGTAGTCCTTGGGCGGGCTGGTCTTGGCGAGGGCGAAGTTCTCGTCCACCTGCATGTAGTCGAGCATGCGGCCGCTCACCAGGTGGGCCACGCGCTCGCCCATGTCGTGCTCGGGGAAGACGACGTGGTGGGCGCCGATGCGGCTCAGGATGCGGCCGTGCTGGATGCTGATGGCCTTGGCCCAGATGTCGTTGATCTCCAGCTCGGCCAGCAGGGACGTGGCCAGGATGCTGGCCTCGATGTCGCCGCCGACGGCCACCACGGCCTGGTAGAAGTCGGGTACGCCGAGTTGGCGCAGCGCCTCCATGTCCGTGGCGTCGGCGGTCGCGATCTGGGTGATGCGGCCCGCCAGGCTCTGGGTGATCTTGGCCCGGTGGTCGATGGCCAGCACCTCGGTGCCGCGCCGGGTGAGTTCCAGGGCCAGCGACGTGCCGAACCGGCCCATGCCGATGACGACCACCGGGTCGCGCTTGTACTCAACCAACGATGACTCGCTCCTCGGGTAGCTCATAGTGCCGGGTACGCCTGTTGAGGGCCAGGGCGGAACCCAGGGTGAGGGGGCCGATCCGGCCGATGAACATGAGCACGACCAGCAGGAGGTGTCCGGCCGTGCCGAGGTTCGCGGTGATGCCGGTGCTCAGGCCGGCCGTGCCGAACGCCGCGACGACCTCGAACAGCACCTGGTCGAGACTGTACGGCGTGAGGGCGAGCAACGCGTAGGTGGCCAGGCCCACGATCGCGACCCCCAGAGCCGTGATCGTGACCGCCTGCCGCTGCGCGGTGTCCGGCAGACTGCGGTGACCGATGTGCACCCGGCTCTCGCCGCGCAGCTCGGCCCACACGACGAAGGCCAGCAGCCCGACCGTGGTCACCTTGATGCCGCCGGCCGTGCCCGCGCTCCCGCCGCCGATGAACATCAGCAGGTCGGTCGTGAGCCAGCTCGACGGATACATCTGGGAGATGTCGACGGTGTTGAACCCGGCCGAGCGCGGCATGACCGCGGCGAAGAAGGCGGCCAGCAGCTTGCCGGAATCGTCGAGCGGCCCGAACGTCCTGGGGTTGCGCCACTCGATCGTCAGGAAGGCCAGGGTGCCGAGCAGCAGCAGGGTCGCCGTCACACCCACGGTGATCTTCGTCAGTATCGTCCACCTGCGCGGGTGCCGCCAGGAGCGGGCCAGCTCGAACACCACGGGGAAGCCGAGCCCGCTCAGGATGCTGGCGAGGGCGACGGTCACGCAGATCCAGCCGTCGGACACGAACCGCATGAGGCTGTCCGGCCAGAGCGCGAACCCGGCGTCGTTGAAGGCGCTGATCGCGTGGAAGACGCCCAGGTAGAGGGCGCCGGCGAACGACTCGCCGTACCCGATCATGAAGCGGGCGGTGAGGACGGTGGCGGCGACCGCCTCGCAGAACAGGCTGAACAGGACGACCTTGCGGATGACCTGGCGTACGTCGCTCATGCTCAGCGTCTTGGTCTCCGCCTGCACCACGATCCTGGCGCGCAGGCCTAACCGGCGCGAGACGAGCAGCGTGAACACGGTCGCCATCGTCATGATCCCCAGGCCGCCCACCTGGACCAGCCCGGCGATCACCATCTCGCCGAACATCGACCAGTGCGACTCGGTGTCCACGATCGCCAGCCCCGTCACGCACACGGCGGACGTCGAGGTGAACAGCGCGGCCGCCCAGCCGGCGGACTCGCCTGTGGCGGTGGAGATCGGCAGGGCGAGCAGCGCCGTGCCGACGGCGACGGCCAGGCTGAATCCGGCCACCACGACCTGGGCGGGATGCTGGAAGCGGGCCGAGAGCGACGACAGGACGCCCATCACCGCACCTCGCGACAGGGGCCCCCGGCCGGGGCCCCAGAAAGACTGTCACAACGGTGACAGCAACGGCCACACACTGTGAACGCCTCCCCCGAGCAGCCAACCAGCAGTCCTCATGCCGACCAGACTTCCCGGCGCACCGCGCACTACCGTAACAGGCCCCGTGGGCGCCAGCGCACCTACGCCTCCTTGACGCGAAAAGCACGCTTTCCTGACGGCCGGGGGAGTGCGGGCTCATTTGAGCGGGTCGTGGCCCCAGTTCATGAGCGAGTAGCGCCACCGGCTCTCCGTCACGTCGCCGGAGGGGCGTTGTGCCAGGTGGCGGTGGATGTAGCCGATCACCTTGGCCATGTGGGCGTAGTCGCCGTCCGACCGGTCCGCCTTCCCGCCGCGCAGCAGCGCGATGATCTTCCGGCCGGACTCGTGGCCCACCGACTCGCCGCCGTCGCTCTTCTGGCCGACGGACTTCGACTCGTCGGTGGCCAGCCAGTGCTCCAGTTCCTTCGCGGTCATGTTCACGGCCTTGCCGAACTCGTCCGCGACCGTCTTCCTGTCCTCGCTCACTTGCCGCCCCTTCGCAGCGCCGACGCCTTGTGCACGGCCTTCTTCCCGCTGCGGCCACGTGCGGCCACGTGCGGCCACGTGCGGCCACGTGCGGCCACGGCGCGTCCGGCCTCCCGCCGCAGCTACCCGCAGCCAGGAACGGTCAGCCCCAGGCGCCGCAAGCGTTTCTTTACCGGAGCGGACGCCGCCGGCCCCGACCCGAGGTGCCGGTGCCGGTGCGGGTGCGGGTGCTGGGCGAGGTCTCCGGGAGGGCGTCCGGGAATGTGGCACGGTAGGGGACATGTCGGATGAGCTTCCCCTGCCCATGACCGTCGACGAGGCCATCGCCGCCGAGCAGGCCGGCCGGCGCCTGAAGTACCTGTTCTTCTGGGGTCACCAGCCCGCCCGCGACGGCGGCCCGGGATCGGGTTGCCTGAGCCAGTGGTGGCCGGTGACCTTCACCGAGGACGGGCACACCTACGCCTCGGCCGAGCACTACATGATGGCGCACAAGGCGTGGTCGTTCGGGGACGACGAGCGCGCGGCCAAGATCCTCGCGGCGTCGCACCCGGGGGAGGCCAAGAAGCTCGGCCGCACCGTACGCGGCTTCGACGAGGCCACCTGGGGCGCCCACCGCTTCGACATCGTGGTACGCGGCAACGCCGCCAAGTTCGGGCAGACCCCGCAACTCGCCGACTACCTGCTCGGCACCGCGGGCCGGGTCCTGGTGGAGGCGAGCCCGCAGGACCGGGTGTGGGGCATCGGCCTGACCGCCCACAACGAGCGCGCCGCCTCCCCGGCGACCTGGAAGGGTCTCAACCTGCTCGGTTTCGCCCTGATGGCCGCCCGCGCCCGCCTCGCCCGCCGATAACCTCTGGGCGCCGGAACGTATCTGCTACGTTACGTTCGGTAGCCAAGTCCAAGGAGGTGTGACGATGGGAATACTGCCGCCCCTGCTTGACGCGGCCAAGTCGGAGACGCTCGACCTGCCCAAGCAGACGCTGACCGAAGCCGAGCAGCAGCAGCTCGACCAGCTGCCTTCCGACGGTGACACCACGTGAGCCGTCCCCAACAGGCTTTCCGATCGCCGAGGGGGTGGGAGCAAGCCGGCCCCCACACCCTCGACGGCGGTGAGCGCACCGTCCCCCTCGCCGAAGCCGAGCGCCGCGCATACCAGGCGCTGACCCATCTGGGGCTGTCGGCGCACCTGACCGATCTGGGCGCCGGGGGCGATCCGACCGCCTGGATGTGCGAGCTGCGCCATACCGGCGGCCACCCGGCCGCGCCGGCCGCCCGCGTCGGCGGCAAGGGCGACGGCGAGGCCGCCCGGGGCTGCGGCAAGGGTGACGGTACGGCCGCCCGGGGCTGCGGCAAGGGCGACGGCGAGGCCGCCCGCGTCGGCGCGCTGTACGAAGCCCTGGAACACCACCTGACCGGCCCGGCCCGCTTCGACCCCGCCCACGTCCACCTGATCAGGGCCGCCGACCTGCTGGCCGGGCCGGTGGCCGGCGAGGCCGCCGCCACCGTGCTCGCCGGCCTGGGCGACACACCCGTCGCCTGCCACGCCTACCGGCCACTGCGCCCGGCACCGGGCGGGGCCGAGACCCTGATGGTGCCGCTGGCCCTGTCGGCCCCGCACTACGTCGACGACCCAGCGCTGCGCCACGCCGCCGGCGACGGCTGCGACTACGCGGGCCTGGCCCGCTACAGCTGCAACAGCGGCTCCGCGATCGGTGTCGGCAGGGCCGAGGCGCTGGTCCACGCGCTGAACGAGAGCATCGAACGCGACGCCTTCTCACTGCTGCTGGCCCGCGCCTTCCTGGCCCCGCCCCGCCGCCACCGCCTGGCCGTCGTCGATCCCGCCACCCTGCCCGCCTCGCTGGCCGCCGCCCACGCCCGCGCCGAGGAGGTGCTGGCCGCACGGGTCCACCTGCTGGACATCACCACCGACCTGGGCGTGCCCGCGTACCTGGCCTACAGCCCGCCCACCGCCGAGCGCGATCACCGGCGCGGCGCGGGCGCGTCCCTGTTCGCCCCGTACGCCGCCTGGCGGGCCCTGGCCGAACTGGTGCAGTCAGCCCTGGCCACGGCCGCCCACGCCGGCCCTGTGCCAAGGGTGGACCTGCGCGGGCTGGCCCCGCATCCGGCCCTGTACGCCTGCGGCCACTTCGACCTCACCCCGCACCTGGCCCACGCCCGCCAGGCCCCGCCGCTCCCCGCGGAAGGCCCGGCCCCCGACGGCCCGGCCACCCACCTTGACCACCTGACCAGGCTGCTGACCGCCACCGGCCATCGGCCCTACCACCGGATAGCGGCCGAACTACCAGGTGACATCGTGGCCGTGCACACCTATGTGCCGGGCCTGGAGCGCTTCATGCTCATCACCCAGGGCAACCTCATCCTGCCCGGCGCCCGTGCCCGCGCCGCCGCGGCCTGCGGATCCCCTCAGGACGGGTAGCGCAGATAGCCGGGCGGCACGTGATCCACCAGCCAGACGCCGTTGTCGCTGCGCAGGAACGTGTGCCCGTCGGCATGCATCACCCCGGCCGCCACCACCAGCACCACGGGCACGCCCCGCCGCGCCCCCACCCGCGTGGCCGTCTGCCGGTCGGGCGACAGGTGCACGTGGTGCCGGCTCATCGGCCGCAGCCCCTCCTGCCTGATCGCCGCCATGAACCGCCCCACCGTGCCGTGATAGAGCATCTCGGGCGGCTCCACCACGGCCAGGCCGAGGTCCACCGGCACCGAATGCCCCTGACTGGCCCGGATGCGGCCGTCGTCGATCGTGTAGCGCCGCTTGTCGTTGGCCGCCACGACCTCCCGCAGCTCCTCCGCGGTGATCGCGAACCCGTGCTCGCCCGCGGCCCGCAACAACTCCTCCACCCGCACCCAGCCACCGGGGTCGAGGGTGAGACCGATGCGCTGCGGATCGTGCCGCAGGTGCCGGGCGAGGTATTTCGAAATGCGCGTCATGCGCCGCTCATCCATCACGACCCATGGTGCCGTGCCGGGCCCGCGCCGCCAACCGGATCAGGGACGGGGCTTGGTGTGTCGTTGGGGCTCGGGCGGAACGGGGCGGGTAAGGGCCGGGCATGGAGAGCCTGGTCAGAGCGCCCGAAGCCACCCAGCCCCCGCGGCGGGAGGTCGACGTCGAAGCGTTGCGCGTGCTGCTGGAAGAGGCAGTGGACGGTGAGGTGCGGTTCGACGCGGGCAGCCGGGCCGCCTACGCCACCGATGCCTCCAACTACCGGCAGGTGCCGATCGGCGTGGTGGTGCCGCGGAGCCTCGACGCGGGGGTGGCGGCGGTCGCGGTGTGCCGGGGGAGGGACGTGCCGGTTCTGTCGCGGGGTGGCGGGACCAGCCTGGCGGGGCAGTGTTGCAACGCGGCGGTGGTGATCGACTGGTCGAAGCACTGCGGGCGGGTCGAGGCCGTGGAGGTGGCGCGGCGGCGGATCACCGTGCAGGCCGGGGCCGTGCTGGACGCGGTGAACCATGTGCTGGCGCCGGACGGGCTCATGGTCGGGCCCAGGCCGTCCAGCCATCCGACGTGCACGATCGGCGGCATGATCGGCAACGACTCGTGCGGGGCGTCGGCGCAGGCGTACGGGAAGATGGCGGACTCCGTACTGAGGCTGGAGATCCTCACCTACGACGGCGTGCGCGCGTGGGTGGGGCCGACCAGCGAGGAGGAGTTCGCGCGTATCCAGGCCGGGGGCGGGCGGCTCGCCGAGATCTACCGGCAGGTGCGCGACCTGCGCGACGACACCCTGGAGCTGGTACGCACCCGCTTCCCCCGGCTGGAACGGCGGGTCTCCGGCTACAACCTGGACCAGCTCCTGCCCGAGAACGGGTTCAACCTGGCCCGCGCCCTCGTCGGCAGCGAGGGCACCCTGGTGACCGTGCTCCGCGCCGAACTGGCCGTGGTGCCGGCACCGGCCACGCGGTCGCTGGCCGTGCTCGGCTTCCTCGACATCTTCACCGCCGCCGACGCCGTGCCCGCCGTGGCCGCGCACCGGCCGCTGGCGCTGGAGGCCATGGACGAGACGATGTACCGGCTCGCCCGCGCGGAACACCCGGACGACCCCGCGCTGCGCGACCTGCCCGCGGGGGCCGGGTGGCTGCTGGTGCAGTTCGGAGGGGACACGGCCGAGGAGGCGCGGGAGAAGGCCGAGACGATGATGCGCGACGTGTGCAGGAGCGACGGCAGGCCCGCGCCGACGCACGCGTTCCTGGGCGACCCGGCCAGGGAGGACCAGCTGTGGCGGCTGCGGGAGTCGGGGCTGGGCGTGGAGGCGTACCCGCCGACGGGGCGGCAGACGTACGAGGGCTGGTCGGACGCGGCCGTCCCGCCCGAGCGGCTCGGCGCGTACCTGCGGGACTACGACCGGCTGCGGCGCCGCCACGGCTACCGCGACTCCGCCCTGTACGGCCACTTCGGGCAGGGCTGCGTGCACGGCAGGCTGCCCCTCGACCTGCACACCGACGACGGGATCGCCACGTACCGGCGCTTCGCCGAGGAGGCCGCCGACCTGGTCGCCTCCTACGGCGGGTCGTTGTCCGGGGAGCACGGCGACGGGCAGGCGCTGGCCGAACTGCTGCCACGCATGTTCGGCTCGGCCGTGGTCGAGGCGTTCGGCCGCTTCAAGGCCATCTTCGACCCCCGCGACCGGATGAACCCCGGCAAGCTCGTCCACCCCCACCGCCTGGACCAGAACCTGACCCAGCGGCACTTCTACCCCCTCGAACCCCGGCACACGTTCTTCGACTACCCGGACGACCACGGCCGTTTCGGGCACGCCGCCACTCGCTGCGTGGGGATCGGCAAGTGCCGGAAGCAGACGTTCGAGGGCGGGGTGATGTGCCCGAGCTACCGGGTGACGCGGGAGGAGGAGCACTCCACGCGCGGGCGGGCGCGGTTGCTGGAGGAGATGGCACGCGGTGAGGTGATCACCGACGGCTGGCGGTCCAAGGCCGTCCGGGACGCGCTCGACCTGTGCCTGGCGTGCAAGGGCTGCCGGGCCGAGTGCCCGGTGAACGTGGACATGGCCACCTACAAGGCGGAGTTCCTTGCCCACCACTACCGGCGCCGGCTCAGGCCCGCCGCGCACTACTCGATGGGCTGGCTGCCTCTGTGGGCGGCGCTCGCCTCTGGCGCGCCCGAGGCGGTGAACGCCGTCACCCACCTGCCGGTGCTGTCGCGGCTGATCAAGGCCGCCGCCGGGGTCGCCGCGCGGCGGGAGCTGCCGAGGTTCGCGGAGGAGCGGTTCACCGACTGGTTCAAACGGCGCGGGCCTTCCCCGTCCGGCACACGGGGGCACGTGGTGGTGTGGGCGGACACCTTCACCAACAACTTCGACCCGCGCGTGGGGCGGGCGGCGGTGAGCGTGCTGGAGGCGGCCGGGTTCGAGGTGCACGTCCCGCCGGTGGCCCTGTGCTGCGGGCTGACGTGGATCTCGACGGGGCAGCTCGGGGTCGCGCGGCGGGTGCTGGGGCGCAGCGTGCGGGCTCTGACGCCGTGGGCCGAGGCGGGGGTGCCGGTGGTGGCTCTCGAACCGAGCTGCGCCGCCGTCTTCCGGTCCGACGGGCCCGAACTGCTCAACACCCCGCAGACGCAGCTCCTGTCCTCACGCACGCTCACGCTGGCCGAGCTCCTGGAGCGACGCGCGCCCGACTGGCGGCCCCCGTCGACCGGCGGATCGGCGGTGGCGCAGGTGCACTGCCACCAGAGCGCCATCATGGGGTACGACGCCGACCGGGCCGTGCTGGAGCGCTTCGGGATCCGCACGAAGGTGCTCGATTCCGGGTGTTGCGGGCAGGCCGGGAATTTCGGGTTCGAGCGGGAGCACTACGACGTGTCCGTGGCCTGCGCCGAGGAAGGGCTGTGGCCTGCGGTACGGACCGCGAGGGAGGAGGACGCTCTCCTGGCGGACGGCTTCTCCTGCCGCACCCAGATCGCCGCCTCCGGCACCGGCCGCCGGGGCCGCCACCTCGCCGAACTCCTGGCCACCGCCATCTCCCGCCCAGGCGCCACCGCATAACCGCACCGCCTCATGAGATCGGCGTCTCCGGAAGAGGACGCTCAGCGAGGAAAGCGGCGCGGTCAGGCGTCGAGGCTGAGGGACAGTCGTCTGGCCAGCCCCGTGTTGCGGCGGTGGCCGAGCCGGTGGACCGCCAGCTCCAGCGCCTCGCGCTGCCCCACCAGCACCACCCACGCCTTCGCCCGGGTCACCAGCGTGTACAACAACTTCCGCCGCAACATGATCCCCCCGGACTCGGCCACGACGGGCGCCACCACGAAGGGATATTCGCTGCCCTGCGACCGATGCACGCTGATCGCGTAGGAGTGCGTGAGATCGTCCAGCTCGTCGAACCCGTATCGCACGCTCTCCCCGTCATCGGTCCTGATCTCGACCATCCGCTCCTCCCGCACCACCGCCGTCACCGTCCCCGTCTCCCCGTTGAAGACCCCTTTGTCGTAGTTGTTGCGGATCGGCATCACCCGGTCGCCCACCCGGAACACCGTGGCCCCCGACCAGTGCTCGGCCTTGTCGTCGGCGGCCGGGTTGAGCTGGTCCTGGATGAGCCGCCCGAGCGCCGTGGCGCCGGTGTCGCCCTTGCGCATCGGGCAGAGCACCTGCACCTGCCCGGGCTCGACGTTCTGCTTGCGCGGGATCGCCACCATCGCCAGGTGCGCCACCCGCCGCGCCACCTGCTCGGGATCGTCGAGCTCCTCGAACCAGAACCCGCCCCCGCCCGGCGTGGCCGGGATGCGGCCGGCCCGGATGCGGTGGGCGGCGTCGATGATGCCGCCGCCGCCACCCGCCTGGCGGAAGACATGGGTGAGCTGGACCCGTGGGATCGCGGTGGCGCGCAGCAGGTCGGCCAGGACGTCGCCGGCGCCGATGCTGGGGAGCTGGTCGCTGTCGCCGATGAGGAGCAGGTGGCTGCCGGGCTGGACCGCCGCGGTGAGCCGGGTGGCCAGGTGCAGGTCGAGCATGGACGCCTCGTCCACCACGATCAGGTCGGCCTGCGAGGGCCGCTCGTCGAACAACGTCTCCGGGTCGGGGTCGGGCTGCTGGGCGAGCATGCGGTGCACGGTCATCGCGGGCAGCCCGGTCAGCTCCGACAGCCGCTTGGCGGCCTTGCCGGTGGGGGCGGTGAGCGTCACCGAGCCGCCCGCCGCCCGGACCGTGGTGGCGATGGACCTGACCGTGTGACTCTTGCCGCACCCGGGACCGCCGGTGATGATCGAGAGAGTGCTGGTCAGGGCCATGGTGACGGCGGCGCGCTGGTCGTCGTGCAGGTCCGGGTCCTCGCGGAAGGCACGCAGCGGCAACGTCGAGCGGGCCTCCATGAGCCGCGTGAGCTGGGCGGTGAGCGCCACCTCGCGGCTGTGCACGTGCTTGAGGAAGGCCACGGTCTGTCCACCTGGCTGCCCACTCGGCTGCCCTCCCGGCTGCTCCGGCGCCGCCTCCACGACCACCCGCCGCTCGGCCGCCAGCGCGTCGACCATCGGCCGCACCAGCTCCTGCTCCTGCTCGATCAGCTCGGCCGCCTCCCTGACCAGGGTGGACACCGGCACGAAGCAGTGCCCGTCACGGCTGCCGGCCGCCTCCAGCCGGTCGAGCAGCGCCGCCTTGACCCGCTGCGGGCTGCGCTCCGGCACCCCGGACTGCAGCGCGATCTTGTCGGCGATCCGGAACGCGATGCCCCTGACCTGCCCGATGAGCCGGTAGGGGTCGGTGGCCAGCACCTCGTCGGCGTCCCGCCCGAACACCTGGTAGATCTTGGCGGCCAGCAGCGGGCTGACCCCGAGCCCCTGCAACGTCACCATCAGCGCGGCGATCGCCTTCTGCTCCAGCCACGCCTGGACGATCTGCCCCTGCCGTTGCGGCCCGATGTTGACGACCTCGGTGAGCCGCTCGGGCTCGCCGTCGATGACCTTGAGCGTGGCCTCGCCGAAGTGCTCCACGATCGCCTGCGCCAGCCGCGGCCCGATCCCCCTGATCAGCCCCGACCCCAGATAGACGCGGATCGCCCGCACCGACGACGGCGCCACCCGCTCGCACGCGGTGACCGCGAACCGGCGCCCGTAACGCGCGTGCCGCCCCCAGTCGCCGAACAGCCGCAGCGTCTCGCCCGGCTGCACCGCGGCCAGCGCCCGCCCGGTGGCCACGAAATCGGGCTCGCCGTCGGCGCTCATGCGCGCGACGGTGTATTCGTCCTCCCGGACGTAGACGAGCTGCTCGACGGACGCCTCCACAGGAGAGATCCAACCATCCGTCACCGACAAACGGTTCACATGGCCGTCGGATACGTCTCCGGTTCCGTGTCGCCCCAGGGCTCGCCGTGCAGGGGATGTACGGCCCTGGTCTCGTCCAGCCAGAGGAAGGCGTCGTAGCGGCGGCCCACGACCGTGGGCACGTAGTTGCCCCAGCGTTCCTGCTCCGGGTGGTACACGACGCCGATCGCCCGGTGCCCCATCGGCTCGTCGTACCAGTCGGCCCGCAGGCCGGGCGGCGGCACCAGGAACAACGCGTCCTGCTCTGGCAGGGCCTCGTGCAGGAACGCCTCCAGCGAGGCCGGCCGCGCGGGCGGCACCCGCATGACGTGGTGCTGCCCGCCCCACCGGTCGCCGGCCACCACCGTGCCCCGGTGGCTGCCGAACCCCACCAGCACCACGTCCTCGTGGTGCCGCTCGCGGGCGAGCTGCCCGAGGCTGGTCATCCCGGCGGCGGCCATGTCGGTGGCGCGGGCGTCGCCGATGTGCGTGTTGTGGGCCCACACCACGCCCTTGGCCTCGTGGTGGTCGGCCAGCCGGTCGAGGGTGTCGGCCATGTGGACGTCCCTGATGTTCCAGGAGTCGGGGCCGCCGCGCACCATGGCCCGGTAGTAGCGCTCGGCCCCGGCCACGACCTCGGCGTTCTGCCGCACACCGAAGCCGCCCGTGCCGGACACCGCGGCCAGCAGGCTCACCACCTCCTCCTCGCAGCTCTCGGGGACCAGGCGGGCGGCCAGGCCGTACTGGCGCGGGTCGTGGCCGTGGGACTCGAAGCAGTACAGGGCCTCCATCACGGCCTCCATCCGCTCCGGCAGGTGGGCGGCGGCGTAGTGGCGGACGGCGCGCAGGGAGTCCCAGAGGCTGTAGACGTCCAGGCCGTGGAAGCCGCAGCGTTCGCCGGGCGGGCGTTCGGCGTTCCAGTCGCGCAGCCAGCGGCAGAAGTCCACGACCTCCTCGTTGGCCCACATGAACGTGGGCCAGCGCTGGAAGGAGTACAGGGCGTCGAAGGGGTCGGTGCCGGCGGTGACGGACTGGTTGACCCGCTCGCAGTCGGGCCAGTCGCCTTCGACGCCGACGAAGCCGAAGCCCTTCTCGGCGATCAGGCGGCGGGTCAGCTCGGCCCGCCAGGCGTAGAAGTCGTGCGTGCCGTGGCTGGCCTCGCCGATCAGCACGAACCTGGCCTCACCGACGCGTTCGAGCAGCGGGCCCAGGTCGCCGGGGCCGGTGAGCGGCAGCGCCGCGCGGCGCACCTCGTCGGCGTTGGTCATGAGTCCTCCTCGGCGAGGGTGCTCAGGCATTCGCGGGCGAGCTGGAGCTCCTCGCGTACCTGGACCACCAGGACGGGTACGGCGGCGTCGTTCGCGCTCACATGCCCGTCGTCGTGCCGGTTCCCCAGGACCGGCGGCCGGACGCCGAGCAGGCCGAGGCGGCGGCAGACGGCCTCGCGCACCTCGGGCTGGTCCCAGCCGATCTCCCCGGTGAACACCAGCGCGTCGATCCGCCGCAAGGAGGTGGCCGCGGCGGCGATCTCGCGGCTCACCCGGTGGGCGAACACGCGCAGCGCCAGCCCGGCAGCCTCGTCGCCGTTCCGCTCGGCCGCCACCAGCTCCCGCGTGTCCCCGGAGCGGCCCTGCGACAGGCCCAGCAGCCCGGAGCGGCGTTCGAGCCCCTCGCCCAGCTCCTCGACCGACAGATGGCCCTGCGACAGCAGCCACAAGAGCATCCCCGGATCCACGCTGCCCGAGCGCTTGCTCATGGGCAGCCCGTCCAGCGGCGTGAACCCCATCGAGGTGTCCAGGCTGCGGCCGCCCGACACCGCGCACACCGAGCAGCCGCCGCCCAGGTGCGTCAGCACGAGGTCCAGCTCGGTCAGCGGCCGGCCGAGCAGATCGGCCACCCGGTCGGCGGCCCAGGCGTAGGACAGGCCGTGGAAGCCGTAGCGGCGCAGGCCGTACCGCTCGCGCCACTCGTGCGGCAGGGCGTAGACGGCGGAGGTGTCCGGCAGATCGGCGTGGAAGGCCGTGTCGGGGCAGAGCACGTGCGGCACGGCGGGCAACTCCTCGCGGGCCGCCTCCAGCAGTGCCAGCGCGGGGGGCAGGTGCAGCGGCGCCAGGCTGGTGAGGCCGCGCAGCGCCGCGACGGTCTCGTCGTCGGCCACCGTGGGCGCGCGCACCACGTCGCCGCCGTGCACCAGCCGGTGCGCCACCGCCCTGACGTCGCGGTCGAAGTGCCCGCCGAGGAAGGCCGACAGCTCCTCCCCGGCCGAGCCGGGGTCGATCGCACGTTCGGAGCGCACGCTGTCCAGCACGCTGCCCCCCTGTACGAGGTCCAGGCGCAGGCTCGAAGACCCGGCGTTGACGGTGAGTATCGCCGCCTGCTCCGCCGTCTGCTCGTCCATGGCCCGGCCCATGCCCGCCCGGCTACCCCCCAAGATGCCCACAAAACAGACACCGCAAAACGGACGCCACGGCACGAACGTCTCGGCCCTTTACCGCGCTCAGAGGTTGTCTCTCCTGCACGTCGGGTAGTCGAGCGAAATGGAAATCACCCTGCAGGTGAACGGCGTGCCGCGCACGGTGGACGTGGATCCGCGGATGTCGCTGCTCGACCTGCTCCGCGAACGACTAGGCCTCATCGGTGCCAAGAAGGGCTGCGACCACGGCCAGTGCGGCGCGTGCACGGTGCTGATCGACGGGCGGCGGGCCAACTCCTGCCTGGCGCTGGCGGTGGCGGTGGACGGCTCGGAGGTCACCAGCGTCGAAGGGCTGGCGGACGGGGAGGACCTGCATCCGCTGCAGGCCGCGTTCATCGAGCACGACGCCTTCCAGTGCGGCTACTGCACGCCGGGCCAGCTCTGCGCGGCGGCCGGGATGCTGGGGGAGCCGGGCCCGAGCGCCGTCACCGAGGACATCCTCGTCGACCCCGACCTGACACCCGAGGAGATCAGCGAGCGCATGAGCGGCAACCTGTGCCGATGCGGCGCCTACGTCAACATCGTCAGCGCGATCGGCGAGGTGGCGCCGTGAAACCCTTCGAGTACGCCCGCGCGGCCAGCTCCTCCGAGGCCGTGCGCGGCTTCGGCCCCGGCACCATGTACCTGGGCGGCGGCACGAACCTGGTGGACCTCATGCGGCTGGGCGTGGCCGAGCCCGAACGCCTGGTGGACGTCAGCCGCCTGCCGCTCGACGCGATCGAGTCCGTGGGCGACCGCGTCCGCGTCGGCGCCACCGTGCGCAACAGCGACCTGGCCGCCGACCCCCTCATCCGCTCCCGCTACCCCATGCTGGCCAGGGCGGTGCTGACCGGCGCCTCCGGCCAGGTGCGCAACGTCGCCACGGTCGGCGGCAACCTGCTCCAGCGCACCCGCTGCACCTACTTCCAGGACGTCACCAGGCCCTGCAACAAACGCCGCCCGGGCTCCGGCTGCCCCGCCATCGCCGGCGACCACGCCAACCTGGCCATCCTCGGCGCCTCCGACGCCTGCGTGGCCACCCACCCCTCCGACATGGCCGTCGCCCTGGCCGCCCTGGAGGCCGAGGTGCACGTCACCGGCCCAGGCGGCGACCGCATCATCCCACTGCCCGGCCTGCACCGCCTGCCGGGCGAGGAGCCGGAGCGCGACACCGTGCTGCGGCCCGGCGACCTGATCACCTCCGTGGAGCTGCCGCCACCGCCCGCGGGCGCCACGCTCTACCGGAAGGTACGCGAGCGGGCGTCGTTCGCGTTCGCGCTGGTGTCCATCGCCGCCGTGCTCGACGTGGGCCCAGACGAGGGCGGTGGCGGCGTCGTCGCCGGCTGCCGCATCGCGCTCGGCGGCGTGGCCCACGTGCCGTGGCGGGCAGAGCGCGCGGAGCAGGCCCTGATCGGCGGGCCCGCGACCGGGGAGGCGTTCCTGGCGGCGGCCGAGGCCGAGCTCGAACAGGCCCGCCCGCTGCCGCGCAACGCCTTCAAGGTGCCGCTGGCCCGCAACCTGATCGTCGCCACGCTGGAGGAGCTCGCACCGTGAACCGCATCGAAGGCCGCGTCAAGGTCACGGGGCTGGCCACGTACGCGGCCGAATACCCGGCAGAGGGCCTCACCTACGCCTACGCCGTGCAGTCGCACATCGCCAAGGGCCGCGTCAAGCGCGTGGACGGCGGTCCCGCGCTCGAGATGCCCGGCGTGCTGGCCGTGTTGTCCTGCGAGGACCCGCCCCGGCTGGGCGAGAACGCCGAGGGCGAGCTGGCCCTGTTCCAGAGCCGCGAGGTCGCCTACCGCGGCCAGTTCGTCGCCGCCGTCGTCGCCGACACCTACGAGAACGCCCGCGCCGCCGCCGCGGCCGTCCGCGTCGACTACGACCCCGACGACCACGACGTCGGCCTGCGCGCCGACCACCCCGGCCTCTACCGGCCCGAGGTCGTCAACCCGAACTTCCCCTCCGACACGGGGAAGGGCGACATCGAGGCGGGCCTGGCGCTGGCCGCGACCACCATCGACGTCACCTACGAGACGCCCGTCCTGCACAACAACCCGATGGAGCCGCACGCGGCGCTGGCCTACTGGGATGAGGAGGGCAGGCTGCTGGTGTACGACACCGCGCAGGGCACCTCCCCGTCCCGCGACCTGATCGCCAGGACTCTGGGCCTGCCGCGGGAAGCGGTGCGGGTGGTGTCCAGGCACGTGGGCGGCGGCTTCGGCTGCAAGGGCAGCACCAGGCCGCAGGCGATCCTGGCCGCGCTGGCCGCCAGGGCCGTCGGCCGCCCGGTCAAGATCGCGCTGACCCGGCAGCAGATGTTCGACGTCACCGGCTACCGCACGCCCACGATCCAGCGGCTGCGGCTCGGCGCCGACTCCGACGGGCGGCTCACGGCGCTGGAGCACGTGGCGTACGAGCAGAGCTCCACGCTGGTCGAGTTCGCCGAGCAGACCACGACCCCGACCCGCATCATGTACGCCAGCCCCGCCCTGAGCACCGCCCACCGGCTCGTCCGGCTGGACGTGGCCACCCCGTCCTGGATGCGCGCCCCGGGCGAGTGCCCCGGCATGTACGCGCTGGAGTCCGCGATGGACGAGCTGGCCTACGCCGCCGGCCTGGACCCCGTCGAGCTGCGCGTGGTCAACGACCCGCGGACCGAGCCGGACAGCGGCCTGCCGTTCAGCTCCCGCAACCTGGTGGGCTGCCTGCGCGAGGGCGCCCACCGCTTCGGCTGGCAGCACCGCGACCCGGCGCCGGGGATCAGGCGCGACGGGGAGTGGCTGATCGGCACCGGCGTGGCGGCCTCCACCTACCCGGCCAGGCGGCGGCCGTCGAAGGCCGTGGCCACCGTGCGGGACGGCGACTTCCTGGTCCAGGTGGCCGCCGCCGACATCGGCACCGGCGCGCGTACCGTGCTGACCAGGATCGCGGCGAGCACGCTCGGCGTCGCGCCGGAGCGCGTGCACGTGGAGCTGGGCGACAGCGACCTGCCCGACGCGCCCGTCGCGGGCGGCTCCATGGGGACGGCCTCGTGGGGCACGGCGGTCGTGCGCGCCTGCGAGGAGCTCCAGCGCGACGGCAAGGAGGGCCGCGCCGACACCGCCGAGGAGATCGACGGCGACGCCGAGCTGTCCAGGCACGCCTTCGGCGCCCAGTTCGCCGAGGTGCGCGTCAGCTCCGTGACCGGCGAGGTCCGCGTCTCGCGGCTGCTGGGCGTCTTCGCCGCCGGGCACATCATGGACGCCAAGCTCGCCAGGTCGCAGTTTCTCGGCGGCATGACGATGGGCCTGGGCATGGCGCTGATGGAGGAGACGCTCACCGACGAGGAGTTCGGCGGCTTCCTCCACCGCGACCTGGCCCAGTACCACGTGCCCGCCAGCGCCGACGCGCAGGGCGTGGAGGCGGTCTGGCTGGACGAGCAGGACGGCGAGCTCAACCCGATGGGCAGCAAGGGCATCGGCGAGATCGGCATCGTCGGCACGGCCGCCGCGATCGGCAACGCCGTCTACCACGCCACCGGCCACCGCGTGCGTGAACTGCCCATCACCCCGGCGAAGATCCTCATGCCGAGGTTTTAACGCCCCTTGGCAAGGAAGAGGAGTTTCTCGTCAATGGCGGGAGGCCGCGTGAGGAACGAGTCGGACCAGGAACGCGCGGATCGCAACTTCATCGAGTTGCTGCAGGGCGCGCGCGTGGCGGTCACCGGGGTGCAGGTGTTGTTCGCGTTCCTGCTCACCGTGCCCTTCTCCTCCGGGTTCGCCCGGCTGGACTCGGGCGACCGCTGGTTGTACTACACGGCGCTGGTCAGCGCCGCCGTCGCGTCGATCTGCTACATCGCGCCGACCGCGCAGCACCGCGTGTTGTTCCGGCAGGGCCGCAAGGAGACCCTGGTACGCCGCTCCAACCTCTACGGCATCCTCGGCGCGCTCGCCCTGGCGGCGTCGATGACCACGGCCACCATGTTCGTGATCGACTACCTGTTCGACGCGACGCTGGCCCTGGTCACCGCGGGCCTGCTGGCCGCGCTGGCCCTGTGGACCTGGTTCGGCCAGCTGGCGCTCAACCGCTCGGATCAGTCCCCGGAGGAGGAGTCCTCTGACGGCAGCCCCGTGTCGTCGTCGGAGGAGCGGCGCCCGTAGGCGGCCCGCGCCACCATGTACGCCGCCACCGACACCGTGACCACCTGCGAGATGCCCACCAGCAGCAACGGCCCCGCGTTCGACCAGGTGGGCCGGTGCAGCCACATCGCCAGCAGCACCAGCAGCACCCCCAGCACCTGTGGTTTCGTGCCCGCGTGCATGCGGTCCAGCGTGGTACGGAAGCGCACCAGCCCCGCCCCAGCCGACAACCCCAGCAGCGCCCCCGTCAGCAGGCAGACCGCCCCCGCCACGTCCAGCACGCTCACCGCGGCCCCTCTCCCGTCTGGCCGGAGAAGAACCGGGCCAGCGACACCGACCCGACGAACCCCAGCAGTGACAGCACCAGCAGGATCGGCAGGTCCGAATAGTCGTCCCTGGCCACGGCGAACGCCCCGACCCCGCACATCGACAACGACGTGAACACATCCAGCGCCACCGCCCGGTCCAGCATCGACGGCCCCCGCCCCGCCCGGTAGAGCGAGGCCGCCGCCCCGCAGCCCAGCAGGGCGAGCGTCACCAGGTACACCACGCTCACGGCAACTCCTCCCGATCCCGGCGGGTGCCGAAGGCCGCCACGATGCGCGACTCCAGCCCCGCCACGTCCGCCCGCGTCGCCTCGGAGACGTCGCCGGACAGACCCAGCACGTGCAGCAGCAGCTCCCCCGGATAGCGCTCCACGACCAGGCTGCCCGGCATGGTGGACAGCGTGATCATGATCATCACGGTCATGGCCTCGGAGGACGTGCGCAGCGGCACCCGTACGAGCTGGGCCGGCGGCTGTCCAGGATGCGCCACCCAGAACACCACCCGCACGGTCGAGATCACCATGTCCCACCCGAAGCACAGCAGGAACCTGACCAGCGCGGCCGGATGCACGCGGACGCCCGGGTCGAGGGCGGGCAGCGGCAGCAGCCACGTCACCACCAGCCCGGTCGCCAGGCCGCCCAGCACGTTGCCCACAGACAGGTCGCCCCACAACGTCACCCACACCAGCGCCAGCCAGGCCACCAGCGGCAGCGGTACGGGCCGCCCGAGCAGCCGCGGCGCCAGCATCCTCACGGGTGCCTCCCCAGGACGGCCGACACGTACGGCTCGCGCGCCAGCAGCTCAGCGGCTGCCCGCTCGGCCAGCGCCGACAGCGGCCCGGCCAGCACCGTGAACGCCAGCCCGAGCGCCACCAGCGCCGACACCGACACCGCCAGCGCCACCGGCAGCGCGGTCGTGGTCACGGTCGGGTCCTCGCCGGTGTACTCCTCGCTCTCCACGACCCGGCCCACCCGATCGGCCCGCGGTCCCCGCCAGAACGCCTTGCCCCAGGTCTTCGCGATCGCGTACAACGTGAGCAGACTCGTCACCAGCCCCCCGGCCACCAGCGTCACCGGCAGCCACCCCCCGTGCGCCAGCCCCGCCTGCACCAGCATCAGCTTGCCCAGGAACCCCGACATGGGCGGAATGCCGGAAAGGTTCATCGCGGGGATGAAGAACAGCACCGCGATCAGCGGCGTCGCCGTCATCAGCCCGCCCAGCCGGTTCACCGACGTCGTCCCGGTACGCCGCTCCACCATCCCGGTCACCAGGAACAGGCTCGTCTGCACGGTGATGTGGTGCACCACGTAGAAGATCGCCCCCGCCATCCCCGCCACCGTGGACAGGGCCACCCCGAACACCATGTACCCGATGTGGCTGACCAGCGTGAAGGAGAGCATCCGTTTCATGTCGGTCTGCGCGACCGCGCCCAGCACCCCGGCCAGCATCGTGGCCAGCGCCACCCACATCAGCAACGTCGAGACCGGCCCGCCGGGGAACAGCAGCGCCTCCAGCCGGATGATCGAGTACACGCCGACCTTGGTGAGCAGCCCGGCGAACACCGCCGTGGCCGGGGCGGGCGCGGTCGGGTAGGAGTCGGGCAGCCACGCCGACATGGGGAAGATCGCCGCCTTGATCGCGAACGCCAGCAGCAGCGTCAGCTCCACCAGCACCTTCACCTGCTCGGGCAGCGTGGCGAACCGCTCGGTGAGCTGCGCCATCGACAACGTCCCCGTGGCGCCGTAGGTGATGGCCAGCGCGATCAGGAACAACATCGACGAGGCCAGCGCCATCAGCGTGTACGTGGCCCCCGCCCGGATCCTGGCCTCCGTGCCGCCGAACGTGAGCAGCACGTACGAGCCGCTCAGCAGCAGCTCGAACGCCACGAACAGGTTGAACAGGTCCCCCGACAGGAACGCGTCCGCCACCCCTGCCACCATCACCAGGAACGCCGGATGGAAGATCGCCATCGGCGCGTCGTGCTCCTGCTCGTCGTAGGCGTTGACGACCGAGTACACCATCACGCACAACGTCACCGCGGACGACACCACCAGCACCAGCGTCGAGAGCCGGTCGGCGACCAGGCAGATGCCGATCGGCGCGGGCCAGCCGCCCAGCTCCGTCACCAGCGGGCCGCGCGAGTCGGCCGCGACCAGCAGCACCGCCGACACGACCAGCGAGAGACTCAGCGTGACCAGGCTGATGAGCGACTGCAGGCGGCGCAGCCGCCCGCCGATCGCCAGCTTCACCCCCGCGGCCAGCAGCGGCAGCAGCACGGGCACGCAGACCAGGCTCTCCAGCGGGATCGGGACGTCCATGGGTCAGTCGTCGCCCTCCAGCTCGGGATCCCGCGCGAGGGCCTGCCGCTCGCGCCCCCTCCTGATGGCCGACCGCAGCTGCTTGCGCGCTTCCCGCTGGCGGGCCTTGAGCTGCTTGCGCAGCGCCTTCTTCCTGGCCGCCTGCTCCGCCCGCCCGCGTTCGTGCTCCTCGCGCAACTGCTCGATGCGCTCGACGTTGGACACCGCGCCGACGTCCGCGCGCAGTCCCGCCTCCTCCAGGCGGCCCTGCAACTCCTCCTCCGACACGCCCTCGCTCCTCAGCCCACGCATCCACTGGTCGAGCTCGGTGTGCACGCGGGCGATGCGCTGCTCCAGGTCGGCCTCCTCCAGCCGCTCCCGCTCGGCCTGCTCGGCCTCCATGTTCGCCAGCTCCGCCCGCTGCTCCACGACCAGCCGCCGGTAGTCCTCCCGCCTGGCGCGTACGGCGTCGCCCAGCTCACCGCGCCGGGCGCGCAGCCGGATCCGGCGGTCCTCGGTGTCGTCCTGGACCTCGTCGCTGCCGGTGAGCTGCCACGAGCGGTGCACCAGGGCCAGCAGGAACGCCGTCACGCCCAGCGTGATCACGATGGCGGTCAGCACCATGGCCTGCGGCAGCGGATCGGCCATCCCCGGCAGGTCGGTGAAGGGCGGGCCGCCCGCGTCGCCTCCGGCGGTGACGATCAGCAGGTTCACGCCGTTGCCGAGCACGATGACGCCCGCCAGCACCCGCACGAGGCTGCGCTCCAGCAGCAGCGTCACCCCGACGGTGATCATCACGCCGCAGGCCGCGAACGGCACCAGGGAGACGCTGCTCACGCGCTCTCCCCGGTGTCGACCTCTTCTGTGTCGATCTGCCGGTCCAGCTCGGCCCCCAGGCCACGCAGCACGTCCTGGACCATGCCGATCACCGACACGTACACGCCCAGGTCGAACACCAGCCCCGTGGACAGGTGCACGTGCCCCACCAGCGGCACGCTCACCTCCGTGTCCAGCATGTCCAGCGCCGCCCGCCCGAACAGCAGCCCGATCAGCGCCGTGCCCGCCGACAACGTCAGCCCCGCGCCCATCAGCACGCCCGCGTGCACCGGCACCGCCGTGGCCAGCTCGTTCCTGCCGCCCGCCAGATACCGCACCGTGATCGCCAGCCCGGCAACGATCCCGCCCGCGAACCCGCCGCCCACCCCGCTGTGCCCGATGAACAGCAGGAACACCGACAACGCCAGCACCGTGTGGAACGTCAGCCGCGCCGCCACCTCGAACGCCAGCGCCCGCTGCCCGCGCGGCAGCGTCGCCGCCAGCCAGTGCGTGCGCCCCTCGGCCCGGTGCCCGGCCTGACTCCGCTCGATGCTGAACGACCTGCGCCGCAGGAACACCAGGCTCGTCACGCCCAGCGTCAGCACGATGAGCACCGCGCTCTCGCCCAGGGTGTCCCAGGCGCGGATGTCGAGGATGAGGGCGCTGACGATGTTGCGGGCGCCCGCCTCCTCGGCCGCGGGGCCCATCAGCAGGCCGACGGGCTCGGTGCCCCGCGCGGCCATGGCCAGCATGCCCCCGCCCGTGGCCACCACGCCCACCGCCAGCCCCAGCCCCAGCCGGAACGCCATCGGCAGCCGCCCCTTGACCGGATCGATCGGCAGCCGCCGCAGCACCAGCGCGAACACCACCAGGCTCAGCGTCTCGGCCAGGAACTGGGTCAGCGCCAGGTCGGGGGAGCCGTGGGCGAGGAACAGCAACGCGGTGCCGTACCCCGTGAGGCCGATGAGGAGGGCCAGCAGGATGTACGCCCGCGCGAACAACGTCAGGACGGCCGCCGCCACCAGCAGGACGGCGACCACGGGCTGCTCGGGGCGCTGCCAGGGCACGACGGGAACGTCCAGGTGGGGGTGGCCGCCGTACACGATGGAGAACAGGCCCACGCCGACCGTCGCCAGCAGCGTCAGCATCAGGTAGTCGGGGACGGAACCCCGCTGGATGAAACCGGTGAGCTGGATCGCGAACCGGTCCAGCCGCCGCACGGCCGCCCAGAACACCTGGCCCGAGTCCACCACGTGCAGCGCCGCGCCCGCCCGCGCCACCGGCGCCGCGGCCAGGAACAACACCACCCCGGCCGCCAGCGCCGCCGCGGACAGCAGCAGCGGCAGGGAGGGGCCGCTCCAGGCCGCCAGGTGGGAATGGTGGCCCGGGTCGCGGAACGTGCCGGTGTAGCCGGACATCGTGCCCGCGTACCAGGAGGCCAGGGGCGTGAACACCAGCCCCAGCACCGACAGCAGCGCGGCCGGCGCGAACATGGCCACCGGCACCCGGTGCACGTCTCCGGCCGGCCCGCCGGAGAACCCGCCCCACAGGAACCGCAGCGTGTACGCCGCCGTCAGCGCCGACCCCGCCACCACCACCGCCAGCACCGGCGGCGTGTCCAGCAGCGCCTCCAGCGCCGCCTCCTTCCCGGCGAACCCCGCCAGCGGCGGCAGACCCGCCATCGACGACCCCGCCAGCACCGCCGCCGCGCACACCCACGGCATGGCCCGGCCCACCCCGCTCAGCTCGCGCAGGTCCCGGCTGCCCGCCGCGTGGTCCACGATGCCCACCACCAGGAACAACGCCGCCTTGAACAATGCGTGCGCCAGCAACATGCCCACGCCCGCCAGCGCCGCCCCCTCGGTCCCCGAGCCGAACAACACCACCAAGAACCCGAGCTGACTCACCGTGCCGTAGGCCAGCAGCCGCTTCAGATCGTTCTCCCGCAACGCCCGCCACCCGCCCAGCAGCATCGTCACCAGCCCCAGCGGCACCGCCAGCGCCCGCCACAACGTCACGTCGCCGAAGGCGGTGCCGAGCCTGGCCAGCAGGTACACCCCGGCCTTCACCATGGCCGCCGCGTGCAGGTACGCCGAGACGGGCGTGGGCGCGGCCATCGCGGCCGGCAGCCACAGGCTGAACGGGAAGACGGCCGACTTCGACAGCGCGCCCGTCAGGATCAGCACCACGGCGACCGGCGCGAGGTCCGGGGGATGGGCGAGGATCTGCGAGATCTGGTACGTGCCCGCCGCCTGGCCCAGCAGCACGAAACCGGCCAGCATGGCCAGGCCGCCGAACGTGGTGACCCCCAGCGCCTTCATCGCGGCCTGCCTGCTGACGCGGCTGCGCGGGTCGTACCCGATGAGCAGGTAGGAGAAGACGGTGGTGAGCTCCCAGAACACGTACAGCAGGAGCAGGTCGTCGGCCGTGACCAGGCCCAGCATCGACCCGGCGAAGGCCACCATCACGCCGCCGTAGCGGCCGAGGGCCTCATCGCCCTCGGGGAAGTAGCGGGCGCTGTAACACAACACGAGCACGCCGACCCCGGTGACCAGCGCCATCATCAGCAGGGTCAGGGGGTCGGCGCGGAAGGACAACTCCAGGCCCATCGCCGGGGCCCAGGGGGTGCTCTCCCGCGCGGGCAGCCCGCGCACCCCCAGCCAGATCGCGTAGCCGAACGCGGCGGCCGGGGGGAGCGCCAGGAGGGCGAAGGAGGCCCGGCCCAGGCGGGCGACCAGCCAGGGAGCGCAGGCCGCCGCGACCGCGTGCAGGATCAGCAGCGACTCCATGGGCTCCTCGGGCGGGAATTTCCGGCTACGTCAGCCCAATCTCTCCCACCGCGCGACCCTGACCGCGCAGGCGCGGCCAGGGTTGACCAGTCCGAGGTGCGGGACTGGCTCAGGCCTTGTCGTCGCAGCTGCCCGCTTGTGGCGCCTTGGCCGTGATCAGGTAGCGGTCCACCTTGCGGTCCAGGCAGGCCGAACCCCTGCCGTACCCGGTGTGGCCGTCGGCGTCGTTGGTGAGCAGCACGCCCTTCGACAACTGCGCCGCCAGCGCCTTGGCCTCCTTGTACGGCGTCGCCGGGTCACGCGTCGTGCCCACGACCACGATCGGCGGCGAGCCCTTGGCGTGCACCTTCTTCGGGTAGCGGGTGCCCTTGACCGGCCAGTTCGAGCAGGGGCTCTCCGGGTGGTCGACACAGTTGATGGCCATGAGGGCCTCGAAGCTGTTGTCGTACCTGCCGGTCGGCAGCCGCCCGTTGCTCTCGTCGGACAGCAGCAACATCCTGGTGCCGTCGCCCTTGTACGCGTGCGTCAGCGCCTGGCGCAGCCGGGGCCAGTTCGCCGTCATGTACATCGAGTAGTCCACCGCGCTGCGCACGACGGCCTCGGTGACCTGCCTGCCGTCGTACTCGTTGCGCAGCGGCGCCTCGTCCGCCCTGGCGTACAGCTTGTCGAGCTGCTTCAGCGCCGCCTTGACCGTGTGGCCGCGGAACGGGCAGTCCTTCTGCTTGAAACAGTCCCGCAGGAACGACGCCGTCGCCACCTCGAACCCGTGGTCCTGGTCACGCTGGAAGTCCGCGGCCTGCTGCGAGGGGTCCTCGGCGCCGTCCAGCGTCATCGCCCTGATCCGCTTCGGGAACAGCTCGGCGTAGATCGAGCCGAGGTAGGTGCCGTAGGAGAAGCCCAGGTACGTCAGGCGCTCGTCGCCCAGTGCGGCCCGCAGCACATCCATGTCCCGGGCCGAGTCCACCGTGCTCACGTGGGCCAGCAACTGCTTGCCGGAATTCGCCGTGCAATTCTTGGCGAATGCTTTGTCCCAGCTTTCCGCCCGCTTGACCTCAGTTCGCGTGTCCGGAGTGGGGTCGAGCGCGAAATAGGCGTCGAGACCGAGAGTGCCCATGCAACGGACCGGTGAGGACCCGCCAACGCCGCGCGGATCGAAGCTGACGACGTCGAACCGCTCCCTGATGGCCGGGGAGACCACGTTTTTGCTCGCCTTCAGCGAATCCACGCCAGAGGCGCCGGGACCGCCGAAGTTGAGCACGATCGAACCGACCTTCTTGCCGGTGGCCGGCAGGCGCGCCATGCTGATCGCAATCTGCTTGCCCGCGGGCTTCGAATAGTCCAGTGGCACCGCCGCTTTCGCGCACTCGTAACCGTTGCCGCACCCGGACCAGGTGGGACGCTGACTGTAATAACCGTCAAGCCTGTCCGGCGCAGCCGCCCGCGCCGTGCCGGTCAAACCCGTCACGGCGATCAGGCCTGCGATCACAGGCGTAATGACTTTGCTTGGACGTCGCATACTCATAAGGTGATTGGCGAACCTTGCGCCGCCCTTTATAGGCGCTCATGGAGATCCATAGCAAGTCGGAGCCGATCCTTTACCATTAGCGATTCCCCGCAACAATGAGACCCATGGGCTTTGCGGGGCCCCCGGGAAATCGAGGCGGCGCCTCGATTCCCCAGGTTCCCGCCCGTTGCCCGGTTACCGGCTGGGCCGTTGGGAGCCCGCCCCAAGCGGGCCTCGCTGTCGCTCGGGCGCCCTCATCACGTCGCGGCCCGGCTGAGAGGCGGGCGGTGCGCCCAGGTGGCCCAGCGCCAGAGCCACTCAAGGGGGCCTTGGCGGTAGCGGCGCAGCCAGAGGGTGGACACCAGCCACTGGGCCGCGAGGATGGCTCCCGCGGCCAGGAACGCCGTTCGCGCGGACTGGCCGATCGGCAGGCCGAGGATGTGACCGGCCGCCAGGACGAGGAGTGTGGCGGTCAGATAGTTGGTCAGCGCCATCCGGCCCAGTGGCGCGAAGACGGCCTGCAGGGCCGGGCGCAGCGGCGTTCGGAGCAGGACGAGCAGGGCGCACACGTACACGCCGGTGAGCAGCAGATCGGCCAGGCTGGAGGTGAAGGACGGCTGCGTCGTGTCCGCCCCGGTGCCGGCCGCTGCCCACAGGGCGCAGGCCGCGCCCGCCGCGAAGGCCAGGCCCAGCAGGAGCGGCCCTCGGGCGGAGCGCTCGATCTTTTCGACGACCCCGTAACGGACCAGTGCCGAGCCCAGCAGGAACAACCCGGCGATCAGCAGGGGCCCGCCCCCGCCGATCAGCGCTGCCGGGATGAGCGCGGCGGCGAGGCCGGCCACGGCCCACCGCGGCAGCCAGGACGAGGGCAGCAGCACCAGCATGCCGACGATGGCGTACTTGGTCAGGATTTCGCCCGGCCACAGCAGCATGTGCACGAGGCCGATCGCGAGCAGCGCCACCAGCCGGCGCAGCAGGACCAGCCGTGGGCGGGGGACGCGGTTGGCGGCGGAGCCCAGCAGCAGCGAGAACCCGATACCGAACAGCAGGGAGAAGGTCGGGAGCCCGAGCCAGGGGTCCCAGTCGCCCATGGGCTTCGTCACGACCGCGGTGCCGTGGTTGGCGATCAGCTGGATGTTGGCGAGCAGGATCTCGCACAGGGTGAGCCCGCGCAGCACGTCGAGCGCGATGATCCGGGATCGATCGGAGGGGTGCGATGGCGGGGGGAGAGCTTCGCGTGGCATGGGCCTCACCCTGCAGGGCCGCCCGGGGGGAGGGCATCGGTTGAAAGCAGGGGTGCACGGCGTCCGAGATCGTACTTTCGGCCGGTCTTGGCAAAGAAGTAGGTTCATCCTCGGGCCGGTGATCGCCATTACGCATGAAGGGCTCCGACCTTAGCGCCCGTGTACAAACTGGTCGTCAGGTCGATTGGGGAGATGAGGATCGTGCGAGTCGTCGTCCCATGAGGATGATCATCGCCCACAGCACCATGGCCTCGTGATGTTCCGATAACCGTTCATAGTCTCGTAAGCACCGCCTGCGCTGGGAGATCCACGACAGCGTCCTCTCGCTTGGTGCCCTGCACCTTCTTGGCCGCGTCATATCCGCGCGAGCCGGCCGCGACGGTCTCGGCGGCCCGCAGCGATTGTGAGTCGATGATCCCCGCGCTGGGTTCTCGCTCCTGCGCCACGGCGCCGGCCACCGCTGGCCGGTCGTCGCGTTCGGCTGGCCATGTACGACCTCGGCTGGTGGATCCCCTTTCGGGCTGAGAAGCGGGCCGCCCAGCACCAAGCTGCATAGTGCACCATGGACGCGCAATCCTGAAGGGCACCGGGCCAACCGGTAATTGTGCGTGGCTCATGCGAGGCGGCGGGGCGACCCTGCCAGGACAGGAGCCGTGCTCTCCGCAGATCGGGGAGGTCCCCACGCGCCCAATACTCAGAGAAGGCACCTTTGCCTATCGCGACAAGACGCACCTGGGCCACCGTCATCTCGCTAGTCCTCGCGCTGTCCACCGTCACCGTGACGGTGCCGGCCAGTGCCTCATCCGCCGATATCCCCGACTACGACGTCGTATTCGACACCAGCGACAACACCTCCAGCAACAAGGGCGAAGATGTGACCTGCCCCACGGGCACACGCGTGCTCGGCACGGGAGCCCAGATCCTGGGCCCGAGCGGCAAGGTCGTCATCGACGAGGTGATACCCACGACATACACGGTCAGCGCGTTCGGGGTCGAGACCGAAGCGGGCACCTCGTCCGCCTGGATGATCCGCGTGTGGGCCGTCTGCGGCGACCCGGACGAAGCGACCAGGATCGTCAGCCGGGAAGCCCCACGCAACGGGCTCCTCCCCCTGACCGTCACCTGTGACCACCCCGGTGAGTTCATGCTCGGCACCGGCTACCAACTCGACGGAGCTGCAGGCAAGGCCGTCGTCGACTACGTAAAGCCGCAGCTCAACTCGGTTAACGGCCATGCAACGTGGATTTCCTCGTCGGCGGCACCGTCCTGGACGCTGCGGATGTATGCGATATGCGCGGAAGACGCACCACCGGGGCTGTGGGTCTACCACAAGTCCACTGTGAACACCCCGGACTCCACTCTGCCCAGCAAGGAGATCGAGGTGGGCTGCGGCGCTGCCGGTGACAGGCAGGTGGTCCTGGGGACCGGGTTCTCCGTCGAGGACAGCATCGGGACCGTTCCGACCACCGACATCACCCTCGACTATCTGATCCCGACCAGCGAGAAGGTCGAGGCCCGGGCGGCGGAGGTAGTGCCCGACGGCAGGTACTGGAACCTCGTGGTCTACGCGATCTGCGCCTTCGAGGATTAACACCGCAAAGACCAGGAGGCCGGCCACGGGCAACGCGGGAACCCCGCTGCCCGTGGCCGTCGCAGCGCACAAAGGATCGATTTACCAGTGGAGCCGATCTTTGAGCTGTTGATCGCCAATCGATCAGGCTGCCTCTCGGATCAGTGATCAAGCAGTGAGGGCCAAAGCCTAAGTGCCCGTGTACAAGACTGATCCCTGCGCTTGCTGCGTAGGGCCGATATCGGGCGAACTGTGACATAGAGCGAATATCCTGCGACATAAAGTGACCTTCCGGTAGCAATGGTGGTATTCAGCCCCATCACCAACCGGAAGGTCTGCCGCCGTTGTACGCCACTGCTCCCATCGCTGTCTCCTGTAACGAAGAAACTTCCTGCTCATGCGTGGCCTGCCGGTACGGCCGCGGAGCCGACCACCACACCTCGCTACACCACCGACATGGGTGACGGGGAATGGCAGGCCATCAGGCCGTTGATGCCCTGGCCGGCCTGGTTGCACGGCAACGGCGGACGACCCGAGAAGTACTGCCGCCGCCTGATCATGGACGCCATCCGGTACGTGGTCGACAACGGGATCAAGTGGCGCAATCTGCCCGCCGACTTCCTGGCGCACCATTCACTCGATCTTCACGCGCTGGTGGCAGGACGGTGATCTCTACGCACTCCACAATGACCTGCGCGAACAGGTCCGGATAGCCGACGGACGCGAGCGAGAACCCAGCGCGGGGATCATCGACTCACAATCGCTGCGGGCCGCCGAGACCGTC
>NZ_JBHSPA010000024.1:78633-131466 GCF_042656245.1 Nonomuraea insulae | reverse complement strand
CCCGGACGAGTACACCCTCAGCGCCTGATCGAACCAGTCACTGCAAAAGAGCTACACCCATTGGCGTTGACCCCGCACGGCGGGTACCTCGCCGGACGAACACGGCACGCGCATCGCCGGTGGCGACCTGCTGCGGTCCGGTGAAGGAAGAACCGGCCTCCGGGGCAGTGCGTCCGCGGTTGCCGCCGTCGGCGTGTCGTATATCGGCGGACGAGAGCCCGTGCGACCCCTTATTCGGGCGATCTGGTGATGTGCCAGAGTCCGAGGTCGGCTGGGCCGGTGGGGCTGACGTGCAGGCCGTGTTCGGCGAGTTCGGCCTTGAGCCCTTCAGAGCCGAGCACCCACCAGGCGTACTCGACGTCCACTTCCCCGGCCGGTTCCCCGTCCTGGAAGGCGCGGTAGGTCATGTGCCAGGTGACCTGCTCGGGCCCGGCGGGTTCGGCGCGGCCCCAGCCCTCGTACCGGCGCCGGCCGATGCGCAGCTCGGAGAATTGGGTGTGCGGGACGGTGATGGGTTCGGCCGGGGGCTGGAGGTTCAGCACGGCCCGGCCGCCGGGCAGCAGGCGTTCGGCCAACAGCTGCCAGATCGTGCGGCGCTCGGCGGGGTCGAAGTGGCCGATGACGTTCATCGCGACCAGCGTGCCCACGCGGGGCGGGAGCGTGGCCTGGAGCAGATCGCTGGGCAGCACGGTCACGCGGTCGCGCAGCTCTGGGTCCTCGTTGACCCTGGCAAGCAGGACTGCCCGCAGGCCTGGCGATGGCTCCACGGCGAAGACTTCCGCCTGGGGGATGGCCCGCGCGATTACCCGGGTGCCGTGGCCGCCGCCGGCTCCGACGTCCACGACCGGTCCGGGGGCTCCGCGCAGCGCCTCGGCCAGCACGGGGTCCAGCGCCGTCCAGGCCGGGGCGAGCATGACGTCCACGAACTCGGCGGAGCGCTCGTACTGGTCCGTCATGCGATCACCTGAACCACGGGTCTCTTCCTGGATGCAGGGTGAGGCTTCATGCGCTTTCCTCCAGATTCAGTACGGGGGCGAACGGATCGTTGTAACAGGTCCACGCCGCGGCGCCCGGCAGGAGGTCGCCCTGGTCGATGAGGCAGGAGTCGAGCAGGGCGCGGATGCGTTCGCGGTCGATGTCAGGGCCGGTGAAGACCAGGTGCTGGACACGGTCGCCGATGATCGGGTTCCAGTCCAGGGCGGCGGCGGCCCGGCGGGTCGGGGAGATCAGATCCCAGGCGGCCTCGGGTAGCGCCGCCAGCCACGGCCCGGCGTCCGCCACGGAGACGACTCCGGCGACGGCGTCCCAGGCCAGCATGTGGTCGTGCCGGTTGGCCAGCCAGAATCGGCCGCGGGAGCGGATCGTGGTGGTGACGAGCTCGTCCATGGCGTCGAACAGGCGTCCGGGGTGGAGCGGGCGCAGCCGGTGCCAGACGAGCGTGGTGACGTCGCCGGTCTGGCTGGCGGCCGGGAGCTGGGCGGTGGCGGGATCGACGCGTTCGGCGAGTGCGTGGATGTCCAGCGTGGGGCCGATGGCGTCGGGGGTGGTGACGATCGGCGCGTGCGGGGCCAGGTGGGACAGGACGGTGGCCGACAGTTCGGTGTCCTCGGCGTCGCCGCCGTGCAGGGACAGGCTGGTGGCGTACTCGATCTGACGGGCCAGCACCTCGGCGAGGTGGCGTCGATCGCCGGTCACCGCGGCGTGACCGGTCTGGGCCAGTCGGTCGCCCCGGCAGATGTCCAGCGGCATGTGCTTGGCGTCCAAGGCCGTGTGCACGCAGGTCAGGCGGAGCTGGGCGGCACGGGCCAGCGCCTCGGCCACCAGGCGCGGCTCGACCGAGTCCCACAGGTCGATGATCAGCAGCGACGCGTCGGCGGCATGCCGGAGGAGATGGGAGAAGAGATCATCGCGGACGGTGCGGGTGACGTAGTGGTGCACCAAGCGCACCTCGGCGCGGTCCAGGACGCCGGAGGAGCCGCGCACCACGCGCTCGACGCGGCCCGGGGCGATGGTGTGATGGACGGCGACGGCTCCTGGATGGTGGCGCAGCAGCCGATCGACGGCGGCGGCCCGGGCACGGCCGTACAGGCCCCCGACCAGGGCGACGGGAATGGGCACAGGACCCTCCAGCGACATAATGAAAATCATTCTCGATATCGTGGCGTATGTGGTCAAGCCGGGCTGGAGAAACGATTTACTCCAGTGGCGACGGTGTGGTCATGTGGTGGGGCGTGAGGCGTAGGGGAGCAGGGCCATCTCGCGGGCGTTTTTGATGGCTGTGGCGATCA
The DNA here is from genome assembly GCF_042656245.1 of Nonomuraea insulae. Lineage (NCBI taxonomy): Bacteria > Bacillati > Actinomycetota > Actinomycetes > Streptosporangiales > Streptosporangiaceae > Nonomuraea > Nonomuraea insulae. Next base: position 129,178 of record NZ_JBHSPA010000024.1, on the reverse strand, counting down.
GGCGCTGCTGCCGCACGGTGACGCCGGTGATCCGGCGGCTGCGGATCTTGCCCCGGTCGGAGATGAACTTGCGCAGCAGGGCGGTGTCCTTGTAGTCGATGCGGGCGACGTGCAGGAGCGGGTTGGGCTTCTTGCGCGGGGTGCGGCGAGTCTTCATGCGTTCTCCTTGATGAGGAGGGGGGCGAACGGGTCGTCGTAGCGGGTCCAGGTGTCGGCTCCGGCGCGTTCCTCCTGCTCGGTGAGCAGGCAGGAGTCGAGGAGTGCGCGGAAGCGGGCGGTGTCGAGGTCGGGGCCGGTGAAGACCAGGTGCTGGACGCGGTCGCCGCGTTCGGGGTCCCAGTCCAGCTCGGAGGCCAGACGGCGGGCCGGGGAGACCAGATCCCAGGCGGCCTCGGGCAGCGCGGCCAGCCACGGGCCCGCGGCTTCGACCGAGATGACGCCGGCGACGGCGTCCCAGGCCAGCAGTTCATCCGGCCGGGTGGCCAGCCAGAAGCGGCCGCGTGAGCGCACCGACTCGGTGACCAGCTCGTCGATGGCCTCGAACAGGCGGGCGGGGTGCAGCGGGCGGCGACTGTGCCAGACGGTGGTGACGATCTCGTCCGTCAGGGTGTCGCCGGGCAACTGGGCGGTGGCGGGGTCCACGCGTTCGGCCAGTTCGCCGACGCACACCCGGGCGCTGGTGACCGGTGGCAGGGAGTCGACGGCGTGTACCGGGGTGAAGGGGGCCAGATGGGTGAGCACCCGCCGGGACAGCTCCCGGTCGTCCTCGTCGCCGCCGTGCAGCACCAGGGCGGTCGGGTATTCGAGCTGACGGGTCAGGACCTCGGCCAGATAGCGCTGGTCGCCGGCGGCGGCGGGTTTGCCGACGTCGCGGAGGCGGTCGCCGCGGGTGAGGTCGTCGGGCAGGGCCGCGGCGTCGAGCGCGGTGAGTACGGCGGTGAGCCGCAGGGTCTCCTGGGCTTCGTCGCAGCCGATGGCCTCGGCCACCGATCGGGGTTCCACCGAGTCCCACAGGTCCACGATCAGCAGGGTCGCGCCGGGGGCCCGCAGGACGAGGTGGGGGAGCAGGTCCTCGCGCACGGTGCAGGTGACGCAGCCGTGCGCGAGCCGCAACTCGGCCGTGTAGAGCACGCCGGTGCTGTCCCGGACGTTGCGTCGGACGCGATCGTGGGTGATCTCGGTCAGGTCGTGGTGCAGGGCGATCGAGCCGGGATGTTCGACGAGCAGCCGTTCGACGGCGGCGGTGCGGGCGGTGGCGTGCAGGCCCGCGACGAGGACGACCGGGGTTGGCACGGGGCCTCCAGGAGTTGAGATGAAAACCGTTTTCGTTATCATGGCACACGTCCACAAGTGGAAAGGAACCGTTTTGGCCAGGAATGAGGTGCGCCCCGTGATCAAACTCCGATCGACGGCGGGCACCGGCTACACGTATGTGACCAGGAAGAGCCGCCGGAACACGCCCGACAGGCTGACCCTGCGCAAGTACGACCCGACCATCCGCCGGCACGTGCTGTTCCGGGAGGAACGATGAAGAAGGGCATCCACCCCGGCTACCGCCCGGTCGTCTTCCGCGATCCGGGCGCGGACGTCGCGTTCCTTACCCGCTCCACCATGACGAGCGACAAGACGATCGAGTGGACCGACGGCAACACCTATCCGGTGGTGGACGTCGACGTCTCCTCTGCCAGCCACCCCTTCTACACCGGCCGCAACCGCGTCCTGGACACCGCAGGGCGCGTCGAGCGGTTCAACCAGCGCTACGGAAGGAAATGATGTCCGCGCACTGCCAGCTCACCGGCGTCAAGCCTGTCTTCGGCAACAACGTCTCCCACTCCCACCGCCGCACCCGCCGGCGCTGGAACCCCAACATCCAGCACCGCCGCTACTGGCTGCCGAGTGAGGGCCGCTTTGTCCGGCTCACGCTCAGCGCCCGGGCGATCAAGACGATCGACCGGATCGGTATCGACCGGGCTCTAGCGCAGATCCGCGCAAGAGGAGAGAAGATCTGATGGCCAAGAAGAGCAAGATCGCCGCAAACGAGCGGCGCAAGGCTGTGGTCCAGCGCTACGCCGCGCGCCGCACCGAGCTAAAAGAGATCATCCGCACCGGCACCTCGCAGGAGCAGGCCGAAGCCGTCCGCGCGCTGGCCCGCCAGCCACGCGACGCCAGCGCCACCCGCATCCGCAACCGCGACACCGTCGACGGCCGGCCCCGCGGGCACCTCACCAAGTTCGGCCTGTCCCGGGTGCGCTTCCGCGAGATGGCCCACCGCGGCGAACTGCCCGGCATCACGAAAGCAAGCTGGTAGCCGTGGCCGTGCCCAAGCGCAAGACCTCGCGCAGCAACACCCGCCACCGCCGCAGCCAGTGGAAGGCGACCGTACCCGACCTCGTCCCGATCACCGTGAACGGGCGCGAGCTGCTCGTGCCCCGCCGCCTCGTCCGCGCCTACCAGCGAGGCTTGATCACCGTCGATTGAGATGACCCGGCCACCGGGCTCCTGTCGTGCATGGAAAGCCGGGCGCGGCGGCACGGCAGGATGCCTGGTGGCCGACACCGATCGACGTCACAGGCTTCTCGCTAAGCGGGGGTCCCCGTTCCGATGGGTGAGGTGGCGTCCAGGTCGTCCAGCACGACGTCGACCTGCAGGGCGTCAACACCTGGGGATTCGACGGGTTGCGCCGAGTGGACGCCGATCTCTATGACTCCGCCCGGCGCGGCGCTCGTGACCACGACGTCAGCCAGGCCGAAGCGCAAGTGCGCGCCGCAGAGCGGGAGTCCGAGACCATCCGCGACGAACCGGCTGTGATCCAGCGAGAGACCAAGCGACGCGCGGACTTGCCGCCAGAGCGGCGGGTGATCGAGCAGGCGGCCCGCGCCGAGCATGCCGAGCGCGAGCGCCGAGCGGTCGAGGACGACCGACTCCCAGGGCACGCGACGCAAGTGGCACGCCAGCGCGAACGACGCGATCCCGTACGTCCCGCGCCAAACCGGGAACCCGACCTCGACCGGGGTGCCGATCGCTGATGCGCACAGCCGCGCCACCGCCAAAGCGACTTCCATGAACGGGGACCCACGACCAACCCCTATCTCCCGAGTTGGAGGTCCCTGTCGAGGTCTGGTCAGTTGGTGCGGCTGTGCAATTATCCCGTTGCCTATGCTTGCGAAGTCGGTCGCCAGCAGGACACCCGGCCGCATCATCGGGGGCGAGCATCACGCAGCAGACCATCCGCGAAGGGAGCACACCTGCGTACGCTGGGCCGACTCGCCAAGGATGGCGTTCGGATCCGCGCTGTGGAATACCCCGCGTACACGGGCCGGACGCCACGTTGGCGGTGTGCTGGCAGCTCTCGCCCGGAACACCCTCGCGCACGGGGCTGACCCCAACTGCGAGGCGCTCATGCTCCGCACCGGCGGAACACTCCCGCATGCGCGGGACCGACGAAAGCGGATGACCACCGGGGGCCGGGCGTCTAGGAACACCCCGCGTGCGCGGGCCGACAGCGGCACGCCCGGCGGCCGGGGGGCTGAGCTGGGAACACCCCCGCGTGCGCGAGGCCGACAGGAACCGCAACCGTCTCAGTTGTCACAGAGAAGGAACACCCCCTCGTGCGCGGGGCCGACGTATCCCCCGTACCGACTCGACGTCCCACCCGAGGAACACCCCCGCGTGCGCGTGGCCGACGCGCCGGTGACCAGGTTCGAGGGCTCTCTTCGACTACGATCTGCTCGTTGGCGCGCAGCGCGATGTGGTGCTCGGTGGGGATCACGTAGGCGCGGGCGAAGAAGGTAGTGATTTGCGCCTTGTGCAGGTGGCCGGCGACGGCCCGGTCTCCTTGGACGGCCATGACGGCGTGGATGTGAGGCTTGCCGTCGATGATCTCGCCGGTGGCGGTCATCTCGGCTGGGAGAGGGTAGCTGGAGTAGGTGTGCGCGGTGGCGTCGCCGGCGGGGTTGGTGGACACGGTGAAGCCGTCGACGGCGCCGATGAGGGCGACGATGGCGGCATAGGTGATGCCGTGTTCGGCGGCTTGTTCGGTGATGGATTCGATGAGTTCGGCGTTGCGGACTTCTAGGACGTGCATGTCTTCCCCCCTGCTCAGAGTCGAGCTGCGTTGCTCTCGGTGATGTGCCCTGGTGGGTCGTGGTCAGTCCAGGCGCCCCGTTCGCTCCGTACTGGGTTCGCGGTTCGGGTGGGCGGCCACGTAGCGGCGGACGGCTTCGATGGCGTTGTCGTCGTAGACGTCCTCTACCGCGTCGGCGGCCAGGTGGCAGAGGCGGAAGCGTTGCGGCGGCGTGAGTCCGAGTCGGTTGATCTGCAGGTAGGTGTAGTTGATGAGCAGGCGATAGCGGCTGAACGCGGGATTGCCGAAGACTGCCTCGTGGTAGGCGCGGTTGCCGAACATCAGCCAGTGGAACTCGCTGGGAAACCGCGAGGCCGCCTCCTCGTCGAAGACCAGGGGCTGGATGAGCTTGCCCTCGGCGATCAGGGGGGTGGCGCGTTGCTTGTAGACCGTCATGAGATCGGCCCATTCTCGAACGAACGGCACCGTTCCCCGGCCTCGCAGCGTGTTGATCACCGAGCGTACTCGGTCGGTCAGCTCTTCCCGGTGCTGCTGGTAGTACGTTTGGAATTCTGCCCGGACTGCCGCTGGGTCGGCGCAGCCGACGATGAAGCCTTCGGAGTGGGATCGGTAGGAGACGAAGCCTCTGGTGATCGGCGGCAGCGCGGTGACGGTGTTGGCCAGCATCAGCCCCAGTGCGATCAGTTCGGTGGAGTCGTGGCCGTCTCGCGCGTGCTCCAGCATCTGGAACAGCAGCGGGGTGCTGTCGGTGTAGAAGTCGGTGAGCAGGTCGGCCGCCTCCTGGTCACCCAGTACGTGCAGGCGGTTGTCATAGGGCACGTACTGGATGCTGTTGTCCGGGAACCAGGGGGTGAGCGGGCCGCGTTCCTGTTCGAGTTCGGCCAGGAGGCGGTGCTGGGCGAGCAGTGCCGTGCTGTCCGGGTGTGCGGTGGACGGGTGGGCGCGCAGGTAGGCGCCGATGTGCTGCTCGATGTCGGGCCGCACCTTGCGTGACCACGTCAGCGGGTCGGTGCGGACGTTGAGCCGCAGGTGCGGGCCCTGCCGCCAGTGGCGCAGGACGTGGGCGGACGGCAGTCGGCGCAGAAGCGGGCGGATCGCGTCGAGCAGCAGGGCGGTTTTGTCGGGTTCGTAGTAGTAGATGTGGGCGGCATGCCAGGTGGGGTGCGGCGTGGTCATGAGAGGTCCCCGGTTTTCGACAGGTCGGACAGGATGTGGGCGGCCAGCAGGCCGACGTGGACTTCGGCTGGCTGGGGCAGGCCGAGACGGTTGGCGAGCAGGTGGGTGCAGCGCAGCAGGATGTCGGCGGCTGCGCGGCGTTCGGCCGGCACGGCGTGCGACAGGAAGCCCAGTGGTGAGCGCGTGCCGGGTGGCGGGCGGCCGAGGCCGTGCCGGAGTCGGCGAATCGAGCGCTGCCAGCCATCCCGGCCCCGCGTGTCCGTCCACAGGCCACGGGTCTGGCGTCGCAGGTCGTCATGTCTGGCGTCGTACGCCTGCCGGACGATCGGCGGCAGGCTCGGCAGCCGGAACGCGTCGGGGTCCGCCCCGCAGGCTGACAACGTCATGGTCACGGCGGCCAGCACGGATGCGGCGCGCTGTGCGTGGTCAGGGTGGCTGCGCAGGAGGTTCATGGCCAGACGGCTGGAGTCGGTGAAGTGGCGCTCGACGGGCTCCATGGCGCCGAAGATGTGCTGTTCCGGTTGGTAGGGGATGAATTCCACGGTGTCGTTCGGGTGGAGCCGCGTGTCGTGCCGGTCGAGTCGTTCGCCGTGGGCATGACGGGCGGCCTGCACGGCGTAGGACTCGATGGTGAGGGAGCGGTGTGAGGCGTGGGCCGCCAGGTGGGCGCGGCCTCGCCGCAGGAGTTCGCGCTCGATGCTCCTGGCGTGGCTGGGGGAGGAGGGCAGCAGGCGTACGCGCAGGTGCGGGCCACCTTCCCAGTACCGCAGGAAGAAGAAGCGGCGCGGCGTCAGGTCGGCCACCAGCGGCGCGACCACCCTGATGATCAGGGCGTCCAGGTCGCCGGCGTGGAACAGGTGGGCACTGGTCCAGGGGATCATCGGGAGACCTCCATGACGAACTCGGCCACCCGCGAGTCGCACGAGGCGGGGTCGGGCAGGGCCTCCTCCAGGACCACCAGGTCGCCTGGACCGCTGATGGAGCGGGTGAAGGACAGCAGCAGGAAGTGGTCGACGGTGTCCACGTACACCGGTTTCCTGTCTTTGCCGCGTCCGGTCGGCGAGATCACGCGGGCGAAGAACCGGCGTGGGATCGCTTGCCGGTCGAGCCACAGGGCGAGGCGTACGAGGTAGGCCGCCTCGTTCTCCCCTTTGGCCGGAAGGGGCACCTCGGCGGCGTGCAACCGCCAGCAGGCGCGGGCGAGCACGACCCGGCCGAGCCGCAACCGCGGGCGGCGGGACACTCCTTCCGGCCGGCCGCCGCGCTGCCAGGCGGGCCCCATCGCCAGGGGTGGCTCACCGAAGATCTTGATCAGGAAGGCTAGGGCGGGCGGCAGCGTCAGTTCGCTGGTCATCCCCAAGTGCATGGGGCGCGTCCCGTCGGTGAGGATGAGCCGCAGGGTGGCGGGGTCGTAGCCGACGCGCAGGTCGGCCAGGGGCAGCCTGGCCTCGGTGACGGTGAACGGGTAGTCGATGGCGGTGGCGGTGGGCGGGCGGAGGTTGAGGTTCGTGCCGAAGCTGCCGAGGCATTCCGCTATGCCGGGAGTGGAATCGGCGGGCGGAACGGGTGCGCCGGCTCGGGCGAGCAGGTGGCGGATCCTGCCGGTGCCCCGGCCGTAGCCGGAGTAGACAGTGTTGAGGACCACGTGGTCGTCGTCGATCTGCTGGAGGTAGCAGGCGATCGAGCCGGGCGGGCTGATGTAGCGGGGCCACCCGCTCGCCAGCTTGGTCAGCAGCGCTGGATCGGCGGCGATCACCCCATGGAGGTCCTCGGGCGCCGCGTACAAGGCATCCCACAGGTCACGCCGCAACCGCGACAGATCGGCGGGCGGCCCGAGCCGGTTGTGCAGCAGCGCCCGCAGTTGCGGAGCCGAGGTGTGCGTGTCGCGGTAGAAGCTGAGGAACCGCGGCGAGCCTGTCCGGCCATAGCGGTGCAGGAAGAAGCGCGCCGCGGCCAGCTTGGCGGGCAGGTCCGGGTCGAGCGGGCCGAGCAGCAGGCGTACCGCTTGAAGGTCGTTGAGCACCGGCTGCCACGCTCGGCGGCCGCAGAGCGCCATCACACCGGGAGCCACGGCGGTTTCCAGGTGCGAACCCTCGGGGCGCAGTGGTTCGCCGATCCACGCCGGCGCGTGACCGTTCGCGTTCGTACCGGGCTGCCGCAGCTCGTTGAGCATCTGCGGCAAGGCAGTCAGCGTCTCGGGCGAGCCGGGCGCAAGCGCGCCGGCCAGCCAGGCGGCGAGCTCGCCCAGCGGGTCGGTCGCCTGGTCGGCGAACGGCCGCCGCAGCTCCAGCAGCCCCAACTCCAGCAACCGCTCCACGGCGTCAGGCGTTGCGCGCTCTCGAACCGCATGCAGGGTGCGGTCGGCGGCGCGTACGTACGCCAGCAGCTCCAGCAGTGCGGGCTCGGCCGGCATACTCCGCAGCGGCTCGCCAGCCCCCGCCCCCAGGAACAACAGTCGCCCGTTCTCTTCGGTCACGCTCGCATTGACGCCCACCTCGACGGCCCCGGCCAGTTCCGGTTGGCGGGCGAGCTGCGCCCACCGCCGCCGCACCACGCGCAGATCCAGCTCTGGGACGGTCACCGGCTCACCGCTCATGATCACGGTGCCGTCCTGGTCGGCCCAGCGCCCGAGTCCGCTGATGACGAAGGTCGCGAACGGGCTGGTCTTGACGGTGGCCCGGGCCACATACCGGGCCAGGCGCAACAGCACCTGACGGCGCGGCACGGCCTGCGGGCAGGCCAGCCATTTGCTCACCTCGGCCGAGAGCGTGGGGCTGGACAGGAACAATCCGCGCCGGAAGCCCTTGTCGGCGGCCAGCTGTCGCAGTAGCCCGGCCTTGTCCGCCTGCTCGGCGGCCAGCGCCTCGGCCAGCTCGGCTTCCCCCGCCGTCCGCCGCTCCAGACAGGTCATCCAGTCCCGCAGCCACTCGGCCACCTCATCCGGCACGGCCGTCAGGACCCGCTCCATCCGGTCGGGCCGCCGCCCCGCGAACACCGCCCGGCGTGCGCCCACCAGCAGAGGCTTGAGCTCCGGTCGCCGGCCTTCCCCGATCAGCCGGTACAGAGCCGCGCAGATCGTCTCGCCTTCCTCGCTGAGCCGCCGGCTCGTGTGGACGAGCTCGTCGACCAGCGCCCACGTCCGCTCGAACCGCAATGCCGCCAACCCCGCGGCCGGCAGCGCGGCCACCCGCACACCGAACATCCCCGTCCCCGACATGCGCCTCTCCTCGCGCTGTGGGGGACGCCGGGCCCGCGTTCCCGCGGGCCGGGCGTCCCGGACCGGTCAGCTCTCCTCGTCGAACTCAGCGTTGTCGCAGCTCGGCACAGGACCCGAGGAAGAGGCGGCGATCTCGGTCATGCCGTGTCCCTCCGTGAGAGCCTCCAGGCTGTCGGCGGGCAGGACGTTGATGGTGTCTACGGGAAGGTCGTTGAGGTCGTACATGACGATCTCCTCTATTCCGGTTTCTCGCGGGGTTACCACCCCGCCGGTCCGACCGGTGCGAGCACCGGCCCGCTTCTGCGTGGGGCACCGATCAGCAGGAAGCTCAACGAACGCCACGGCGTGCCGGCCAGGCCGAGGGCGGCGTCGGTGTCCGGGTTCGCGCCATCGGAGTGGATGCGAGAGGTCAGCCCGAGGGCCGAGGCGGCGAGCGCGGCCCGGTGAACGACAAGACCGGTCTCCGCCTGCTGACGTCGGAACCACAGGTCGCCGCACCGGGCGAGGCCGGCGAGCGGGTCACCGACGGGGACGATCACGGCCGCGGCGGTACGCAGGCAGGCACGGGTGTTGGCCGCGAGCCGCCCACCGCACACCCGGGCCACCGCCTCCTGGCCGCCGGTCTCGATCAGTGCCATCCGCTCAGGGCAGTAGCGGTAGCTACCGCACGGGAGGCCGGGGACGCGCACGGCCAGGACATACAACGCCGTAGAGGCGGCCTGCCCTGGAGGAGCCCCCAGGGCCAAGATCGTGGCCAGATCCTCATCGGCCAGCGGGTCCGCCCGGTAGCCGTTCACCGGAGAGGCACGGTGAGCGATGCCGTCCGAGGCCCGTACCGACTTCGGGTCCGCAAGCGCCACGGCGGGACCCGCGGGCGGGGGTGGGACCGCATCGCCCGGCGGCACGTCGGCGGCACCGGATGCCCGCCGTGTGGCGGCGTGCAGCGCGGCCAGGTACGGCAGGCGTACGTCAGATGGTTCGGCTCGGCTCTCGGTGGCAGTCGCAGCGGCGACACCCGGTGGGCGGCCAGTGATGGGCGGCGGGTGCGTGGCGCTGGTTGCCGTGGGTGCCGAGGGATCTTCTGTGGTGTGCCGTCCGGAGAAGCTCAGCACGGCCAGCGCGCCCTCGTCCGCCGGTTCGAGCCCCAGCAGCCGGTCCGCCGCATCCCCGTCGAAGGCCAGGTGGACCGCAGCCCGCAGGCCGAGCACCTCGGCCAAGGCCAGCGCCTGGGCGGCCAGAACACCGATCTCCTGGCACTGCAGCCGGTAGGCGAAGTCGCCGTACTTGACGCCGTTGCGCCAGAACACCGCGGTCAGCACCACCATCAGCTCCACCACCCCGGGCCCCACCACCGTGTCGTGTGACCAGGCGGGTGGCCCGGTGAGCAAGCCAGTGAGGAACGGCCGATGATCTCCTTCGCGAACGGTCTCCAGCATGTGGTGCACCACGTCGTAATGGCACAGTGCCGACCCGCCCACCGTGTACGCCTCGATCGGGTAGAGCGCCCCGCCCGATGGCCCCGGGCGACCGATGACCACCGATGCCCGCCCGGGACGGGGAAACCCAGCCTCGTCGTTCGGACGGATCCACGCGATCCTGGTCAGGCCGATCAGCCCCCGCAGCACGTGACCGGTCCAGCAATCGTCCAGGACAGTACGGCTCGTCCCCGGGTAGCGCTTGTACCGGGGTGGGGCCGTGGCCGACTCCACCGGTACGGGCTCGCGCCGATCGATGGCCTGCAGATAACGGCGGGTGGCCACACCGCGCTCTTCGGCGATCATGGGAACGGGTGCGGGTCGGGAGTAAGGTCAGCCGGAGCCAGGTCGCGGTCGCGATAGCCGAGCAACCGCGGCACCGTCAGGGGCCGCTCCAGGCCATGGGTACGCCGATAGCGGTGCCCGAAGGTCATCGGCAGTGTGCCGGGGACGAGGACCTTGGCGCTGGCCAGCCCGCCCGCCCGCAGCTCCGGGCAGGTCGTGTCCACGGCGACCACGTCAAGGCCGGTGGCCAGGTAGCGCCGCACCAACTCGGTCGCGTCATCGGCGAGATCGTCGTGTTTCGGCCAGACTCGTGCCGGCCCGCCGGGGCCCGGCCGGGCATCAGTGGCCTCGGCGAAGGGCAGCCCGGGTCCGTCGATGGGCAGGAAGGCCAGGCGTGCGAAGGCGCCCGGGTGGCAGTAGAGCTGCCGATGGTGTTCCATCTTCCGCACCCGGTCGCCGTCGGCCAGCATGTCCGCCGACGCGTCGGCGTCGTACCGGTCGCCCAGCGCTCCGATGGACGGCAGCAGCTCGAACAGAGCCGAGCGCAGCGCCTGCTCGGGGTCCGGGTGGGCGCCGGCCGCGCACAGCGCGTACGGCCGACCCGGGAGGCCGTCCCGGTCGACGGCCATGGCCCAGAACGCCGGCACCCCTTGCTCCATCACCATGGCGAATGCCGACAGCTCATACCCCGCCATCCGCCGGGCCCGTTCGACGGTGACCGGGATCCGGCGGTCGGTCACCGAGTCCAGGTCCACCTTGGGCACCGGGAGCTTGCCGTACCAGGTCATCAGGAACGCGTCGCGCTCGGCGACCTCCAACAGCCCGTAGAAGATCGCCTCGGTCAGGCAGCCGCCCAGCGCCGCGCCATTGGAGCACTCGAATGCCCAGCCGGGCTCCGCGCCGTAGTAGGCGAAGCTCAGCGGCACCAGCAGCGGGCGCTCTGCGGCGAAGGAGTACCCCCACACCCACCGCGTCTTCTGATCGGGGTCGAACCGGCGGTAGACGAAGCCCGGCCGGTCATACCAGTCGTCCGGGTACAGGCCCAGCGTACGCGGGTCGAGCGCCTGGTCGGCGACGTCGGCGAAACACGCTTTGACGGTGCGGCGCCCGCGCGGGCGAACGCTCGCATAGCGTTCCAGCGCCTCGGCGATCGCCGTGGCTGCGGCCGAACGGTAGTCATGAGCCCGCCCGTATCCGTGTCGGCTCTGCTCACCACCACGGCCAGGGGCGATCCGGGCCACCGCCACGGGCAGGCCACCCCTGCCCGTGACGCCGACCGAGCCGATGACGCCGGTCTCGGCATCGACGTACCGCTCCCGCAGCTCCGCGGGCAGAGCCCGGGTGCGGAACACGTCCGGGGCCGGCTTGGGTGCCGCCGTGAGGCCGAGCCGGGCCGGCCGGTCCTCGGCCGGTTCCGCGCAGTCCGGGCACAGCGAGTCGGCGAGTAGCCGGTGCCGGGTGATCGCGCCGGTGCGAAGAGAGACGCGCAACACAGCGTCACGCGTACGCGCGAACCCGCAGGCAGCCTCCTCCGCCATCAGCGCGGTCACCAGCGAAGCCGCCAGCGGAATGAGCAGCCTGCCCATCTCCGTCAGGCTGCGCTGCTTCGCGCGGGCGTCCCCAAGGTTGCCCTCGCGTCGCCGTTCCACGCAGGTGGGGCAGCCAGGCTCGCCCGCGTGGACGGCCGGGCCGATCAGCACGTCGCCGGCGTCCACACGCACCGGCAGCCAGGGCAAGCCGCGAGCACGGGAAGCCTCGAACGGCCCACCCGCCTCGTCGGCCGCGACCACCAGCGCGTCGGCCGCGGCGACCTGAGCGGACAACGCGGCGGGCAACGGCCCCGCGCCCACCACGAGCCGGTCACTCATCACAGCACGCCACCCACGCGATGAACGGCAACAGGCGCGAGACTTCCGCATCCGCCCCCAGCGGCACCACCACCGGCGTCCGCCCCGCCGCCACCAGCACATCAGCCAGCCCTTCGGCGTCCAGGTCGCCGTCCGGCCAGCGTGCGGGCGGATCGGCATAGATCCTCTGCCGCTCCGTCCGTGACTGCCAGGCGAGCAGCGACCGCTCCACCGCCCGCCGCATCGCGCCATCCGACGTTGTTCCGCAGGCCAGGCGGACCTCCCCACCACACAGGACCGCGTACGCGGGCAGGCCGAGCACGCCGGTCAAATCGCGGGCCTCGGTGCGCTCACCCGTCGACGCCAACGACGTCAGGTCGGCCTCCACCACGGGGAAGCAGGTGGGATCCACCCGCGCGAGCAACGCCTCACACTGCTGGGCCAGCCCCGCCGCCACGGCTTGCGACCATGACAGACCGGCGGCCACACCGACCGCCGGCCGGTTGCAGGCGGTCACGCTCCGCAGCCGGCCGGTGCGGTACTCCACCCCCTGCCAGGCGTCGCAGTGGCTGGCAGCGATCCATTGGTGCACGGCCAGTGCCGTCAGCAGGGCCCGCAGCCGAGCCGTCTCGCGGTCATCTCCCCAGCCCACCACGGCCGAGCGGGCGACGAGTGCCCGGCACACCGCCAGCGGTATCTGGGCCAGCCCCTCCTCATCCAGCGAGCCCAGCACGCCGGTACGCGGATCCACGTAGTGGACGGCGGCCTTGAGCAGGTCCTTCGCCGCCTTCGTGCCAAGCCCGGCCAGCCGCTCCATCTCAGCCCGGATCGAATCAGCTCCAACCCGCCGCCCCGTCCCGGCCGACCCCCGCCGGCCGGTCGCGACCGGCTGAAAGCCCTTCTTGACACGGACGTACACATGCTGCCGGGTCTCCAGCGTGCGCAGGTCGACGCGGCTCATCTCGGGCCACTTCACGGGCTGCCCCGTACCGGTCAGGTACTCGAAACACGACAGCGCGAGCTGAGCCGCCAGCACGGCGGGCACCGCACCAGTCAGCCAGGCCCCGTCCTCGCCGGACTCCTGATATGCCGGCGCGCTCAGCCGACGCCAGCCCGACTCGCTCTCATGCGCCGAAACCGGCGTCAGCCACGCCTCCTCACAGCGCACCCAGACCTGCCCGCACGCGATGCCCCGCCGCACACACGCGCGGTCCACCCGCAGCAACTCGCCGACATCCTCGCCGTCGTGCACCTGGAGCAGCACATCGGCGTCACCCCAATCGCCACCGGGACGTACGGTCTGCGCATCGTCCCGGCGTCCCCTGACCTGCGGCGCAGCAAGATCGACGCGCGCTGCTCCGCCCTCGGCCACCCGCACGTCACGCCAGCCCGACCGCAGCCCCGCCTCCAGCAGCGCCCCCAGCACCGGCCCATCCCCCACCAGGACGACGCGGGCCTGCCGCAGCCGCTCGAACCGCCGCTCCGCCGAGTCGTGCCCGTAACGGAGGAACGCGATCTCCGGCGCATATACCTCACGCTCCGCAGCACTCAGCGTGTGCGGCTCCTCTTCCCGGGCGTCACTCACCAGCCGCTGCTCGGCCAGCCCACGCACCAGCCGCTCAACCAGCTCGCGCCGATCGGCCGTCAGCGGCGCGACGATTTCGTCCAGGGCGCGCTCACCCGTCAGCAAAGGCGCGAGCCGCGACATCCACATGTAGGCGTGAGGGCCCTCGATCGTGCAGGCGCCGAGATCGCCATAGACGTAGACACCATCGCTCGACTCCACGAAATGTACGTCATCCAGCAGGCGTGGACGCATCGTTCCCCCCAGACCAAACCTCGTTAGCTGCCGGAATGGCTCAGATATGCGAAGAGTGCCCCACCATGATCCAGTTCATCCTGCTGGTGGCGCATCAGTGTTTCTTCCGGGGCTGACATGTACGAACACAGTCATCGCCGTCACCTCTCACCACATAACGTTGCTTACTCTCTGCTATTCATGCAGGTAAGAGCTCATTTCGGCCGCCCTCCAGGACGCTCGGGCCATGTAGCGCTGCGGGCTCCCGCTGTCGCGGAAGGGCTCGGCGGGCCGACGTCCAATGGGTGGAACGCCGGCCGCGGTCGGAGTCAGCCGTAGAGGCTAACGGTGCCACCGGAGGGGTGGACACATTGACCGCGGGGTTTGACGTCCTGCACAGTCCCACCGCGACCAAAGCCGCGACGCCATGTTCTGGTGATCGCAACCATGCGTCCTCCCCTGCCGCGTGCTCTGGACACCTCCAGGGTCGCCCAGCACGCCCCCGTGCAGGGTCATGCCTGGCCGAGGACTGCGCCCGGCTCTGGCAAAGCCCGGCCCCCGCAACGGTGATCCAAACCTCACCGATCGTCTGGAGTCCGCATGAGCGGTGCGCCCGGCCGGAATGTTCTCCACGATTACTCACATGCCGCTTGAACTGCACGGACGTTGGTTTTCGGCAGGCGCAAAGCTGCGAGAAGCGTCAGCCTCCCGCGCTGAGCTCGGTGCTGTGGCGTTCGGGAACGGGCGCCGGTGTGAAGGGCGAGAGGCGTCAGCGGGCGGGCAGGAGCAGCCGGAACTCAGTTCGGCCTGGGCGGCTTTGCACGTCCACCGAGCCGTTGTGGGCGGCCATCACGGCCCGGACGATGGCCAGTCCGAGCCCGGCGCCTCCGGTGGCGCGCGACCGTCCGGGGTCCACGCGGGAGAATCGTTCGAAGATCTCCCCCTGTAGGCCGGCCGGTATGCCGGGCCCGTCGTCCCGGACGCTGACCCCCACCTCGGCCGGCCGCCGCCCAACTGCCACGGTGACCGTGGTGCCGTCCGGCGTGTGGACGCCGGCGTTGCTCAGGAGGTTGGCGAGCACCTGGTGCAGCCGGAGCGGGTCGCCGGTCACCGCGACCGGCTCTTCCGGCAGTTCCAGCCACCAGCGGTGGCCGGGGGCGGCGGCCCGCGCGTCGCCCGTGGCCTCGATGGCCAGGCGGGTCAGGTCGACCTCCTCCCTGGCCAGCGGGCGCCCCTCGTCGAGGCGGACCAGCAGGAGCAGCTCGTCGACGCGCTCGCTCATCCGCCCGGACTCGGCGTCGATCCTGTTCAGGGCGTGCCGTACGTCGTCCGGCATAGGCCCGCCGTCGCGCAGCGCGAGCTCGGCGTGGCCGCGGATCGCCACCGCAGCCGGGCTACGGCCTCCTCGACCTCGTGCAGAGAGAGCCCGGTGACCAGGACGTCCCCGTCCCGGCCCGGGACGGCGTGGATCCGGTAGTCGTCCAGGGCGGACAGGTCCACGTTCTCCGGAGGCCGCCGACCGGCAGCGCAGCCAGCGCCTGCTCGTCCTGGCGGCTCAGCGTCACCGGGAGCGCGGCCGTTCGCGACACGACCGCCGCCTGGGTGACGCGCCCATCGACAAGCCGCGCGCCGAACGTGTACCCGGGCGAGACCCCCAAGCGGTTCACGCCCTGGAGGAACGATTCACCACAGTGATGATCGCGACAGGGCTGCCCCGAATGACCGCCCGGGTACTCACCTGCCTCTACACCAACGACAGCGGCAGCCTCACCGCCGCCGAACTCGTCCAGCGTCTCCAGGTCAGCCCGGCGTCCATCTCCAAGGCCATCGGCGAACTCGAACGGCACGAACTGATCCGGCGTGAAAGCGACCCCCGCCGGCGACGCGACCGGTCCGTCATCGACCCCGACGTCTGATACCGAGCCTGGCTGGTCAGCGCCCGGCAGAACGCCACAATGGCCGATCTCGCCCGCGACGGAGCCGAAATCCTCGACTCCACCACTCCTGCCGGCGCCCGACTGCGGGACATGAGCCAGTTCTTCGAGCACGTCAGCCAAAACTTGATCCAGGCCGCCGAGCAGTGGCGGCAGGACTTCATGTTGAGGCGAACGGCAGATCGTTAGAGCGGAGTACGACCCCAGCCATATGTCACTGCATAGGTGCAGGCCACGAGTGTTGAAAGCCCCACGAAGCAAGATCTTTCTCACGGCGGAGGGTGAGGGTCTGGTCAGCGCGCCATCGTCGGGAGCTCGTCGCGGCGGCTGATGCTCAGATAGAGCACGAAGCCCAGGATTGTGGCCATGAACAGCGTGCTCGTGATGATTGTGCCCAGTCCGAGGCCGCCCTCGTCGACTGGCTGGGACAGGTAGTCGCCGATCGAGGCGCCCAGTGGTCGGGTCAGGATGTAGGCGATCCAGAATGCGGCGACCGCCTGCAGCTTGAACCCGTAGTGTGCGATGGCCACCAGAGCGATGGCTGCTCCGAAGACCACGGCCGACAGGGCATACCCGAGGTTGAGAGATTCGGCGACCAGATCGCCGGCCGCAGTCCCCAGGGCGAAGGTGAACAGGATCGCGAGCCAGTAGAAAGCCTCGCGCCGCATCGTGCGGATGCTGTGGATCGACAGCGTGCGTTCGACGGCATACCAGACGGTGAAGGTGATCGCGAGGGCAAGGCTGAAGGCGATTGTCGTGGCCTCGAGGGGAACCCCGAAGTTGTCCGTGAGGTTGTCGGTGATCAGTGTGCCCACGACGCTGATCAGGACGACTGCGGGCCAGTAGACGCCCGGCACGTAGCGGCGCAGCGAGAATTGGATGACCAGGGCAGCGATCAGGAGCGCGGTCATGATGTATGTGGTGTTGGTCAGGCCCAGGTTCAGGTTGGTGTTCAGGAAGTCGGCAGCGGTCTCGCCGACTGTCGTACAGAACACCTTGATCGTCCAGAAGAAGATCGTGACCCGGGGAACCTTGGTAAGCGTTCTCATCCCCGCAGGCTCACATCGGCCGCCTGAAATCATCCTGACTGCGTTCAGGCCAGCGGGAGCCGCACCTCGAAGTGGCCTCCGGCACCCGCGACGGCCGTGACGTCGCCACCGTTCGCCCGGGCCAGACGGCGGGCGAGTGCGAGGCCGAGGCCTGAACCCGAGGCCAGGTGCGATGCGCTGCCCCGGTGGGCGGGCTCGAAGATCAGTTCCTCCTCTCCGTGGCGTATTCCAGGGCCGTCGTCAGTGACAGTGAGCGTCACTTCCGATCCCTGCCGGACCACCGTGACGCGTTCCGTCGAACCGTACGCGAGCGCGTTGTGACGCAGCGGCGCCAGGATGTGCCTGATCAGCTCGGGTCCACAGCTCACCCGCAGGCCAGGGTCGCAGGTGAAGTCGACTTCGGCGCCGTCGATCGCGTCGCCGAGCCGGCATCCCTCCGAAGCGATGGCCGTCCGGGAAAAGTTCAGCAGTGTGTCGACCACATGCGTCAGCTCGCCCGTGTAGACGACAACGCCGTGCAGCGCGTCGCGGAGTTCTGCCGCCGGGCGGCGGCGTAGCAACGCGATCTCGGCTTCGGCGCGCAGCCGGGCCAGCGGGGTGCGGAGTTCGTGCGCGATCTCGGCGCTGAGCAGCCGCTCGTGCCGCAGGTTGGTCGCGACTCGGTTGAGCAGGACGTCGAGCCCGGCGGCGAGTCCCGTCAGTTCGTCGCGGGCCGGGCCCCAGGAGAAACGGCGGTCAAGGTCGTGCTCGCTCCACTCCAGAGCCTGCGTAGTCATTACACTCACCGGATGCAGCGCCGCCTTGACGACTTGCCGGGTGAGCACGGTCACGAGACAGAGAACGGCCAGGTCCAGCGCGAGAGCGGACAGCAGGGCGATGCGCCGGCTCTCCTGGTATGGACGCATCGAGACGCCCACCACGACCGTGCCTCCTTGCGGGGCCGGGACGGCGAGCAGTCGCACGTCGCCGACGTCGCCGACGCCGGACCTCAGGGCGGTGGCGGCCTGGATCACAGCGGTCCCAGAGCGGGGTTGAGCCAGTGCTTTCCCGGACGCGTCGAACACCCAGGCGTTGTCGTCGATCACCTGGTCCAGGGGTGGATCCTCGACCGTGAGCCCTCCTGGGGACAATTTCAGGGTGGTCATCGTGGCCTCGGCGCGGGAGCGCAGCACGCTTAGGGCGTCCTGGTCGAGCCCATGGGAGAGCATGGCCCAGAACCCGATGGTGAGCACCAGTAGTGCCCCGGCGACCGCGGCGGTGGTGATGGTGAGGAGGCGATGGCGGATCATGAGAACCGGTATCCGATGCCGCGCGCTGCGGTGATCGTCGCCTCGGCGCTGAACTCCGCGAGTTTGCGTCGCAGACGGGTGATGTAGGAGTCGAGCGTGTTGTCGTGGACGATCGCGCCGTCGGGCCACGCGGCAGCGATGAGCGCGTGCCGGCGGACGACCTCGCCGGTGCGCGCCATCATCGGCGCCAGAAGGCGGAACTCTGTGGGGGTGAGCCGGACGGTGTGCCACCCGTCCGTGATGCCGTGGCTGGCGGGGTCGAGTCGCAGCCCGCCGATCGGGGGCGCTGGGGCGGCGCGCCGTGCCAGCGCGTGCAGTCGTACGGTCAGCTCGGCGAACGCGAACGGTTTGACCAGGTAGTCGTCGGCACCTGCGCGAAACCCTGAGAGCAGGTCCTGCAGTCCATCGCGGGCGGTCAGCAGCAGCACCGGCGCCTGGATGCGGCGGGCGCGTAGCGCCATGACCACATCGCGGCCATCGGCGTCCGGCAGGCCGATGTCGATCACAAGCAGGTCAGGAGGGACCTGCTGGACGCTGTGCAGCAACGCGCTTCCTGTGGGCACGCTCACGCTCACGTCGAAGCCCTCCTCTCGAAGGCCGCGCGCTATCAGAGCGCGTAGCGGCAGGTCGTCCTCGGCGATGGCCACACTGAGCAGTTCGCCGATCACGATCAGCTCGCAGCCGCGAGATCGCCGAGCAGCCGCCGCCACTCGGTGGCGATGCGGAAGGGGGCGTACCGCTTGGCGATCCGCATTCCCCTGCCTTCCATCGAGCGATGCCGGTCCCGGTCGCGGATGAACTGCTCCTTGGCGTCCGCCGGGGCGGTCGTCTCGATAGCGGTCGTGAGAAGCGCTCCTTGCCTCCGGGTGATGTACTCGCGCGGGCCGTTCGGGCGGTCGAAGCTCAGTGCGAACACCGACGCGCCATCGAGTTGGGCGTCGGCGTCGGCTCCGATCAGCTGAAGGGAGTCCACCACGTCCTGGTCGCGCACGGCTGAGGTGCGTGCAGCCATCTGGGCAGCGGCGACGACGATCTGCGGTCGCCAGCCGGGGGCTACCCGTTCGTACGCTTGATCAACAGGTCGTAGCATTTCGCGCATTCATGGGCCCTACCGTACGAAAAGCCAGATCAGCGCCCGCTGAGTCTGCGGTTAGCGCAACGCTTACCTCCACGGGTAGCGGACGTGGAGCGGTGTTGTTTACTATTTGCTATAGCAAGTATAATCTTTGGACATGACCAAGGATGACCTGGGTCCCATGGAGACCTCGTCGTTGGCCGACCAGGCCTACCGGCGGCTTCGTGACGCCGTCCGTGAGGGGGCTCTGCGGCCCGGCGAGAAGATCACCGAACGCGATCTCGCCGCACGGCTCGGCGTGAGCCCCACTCCCGTCCGCGAAGCGTTGCGCCAGCTGGTGCACGAGCGGGTGGTCGAAAGGGCCGGACCCCGGGCCTTGCGGATCGCAGACCACTCCACCTCTGCGCGGGCGGAGATCGTAGAAGCCGAAGTGCGCCTGTCCGCCCTGATGGCCCGCCTGGCCGCCCGCAACGCCACCGACGCCCAGCTCGCCGCGTTGAGCGAACTCCTTGACCGGGCCGACCTCCTGGCCGCCCGTATCGAGCGGGAGGTAGCCGAGCACGGCCCCGGAGCCCAGGTGACCGACCAGCTCACGGAGGTCTTCCACCTGCTGCGCCAGTTCCACCACCAGGTCGAGGGCTCGGTCGGAAACCCCGTCCTGGAGGGCCTGTTGCAGCAGGCCCGGGCGTTTAGCGAAGAGGAGCGCCTCGATCTGACCGTCAAGCTCGCCCCGGACCGGGACGATGCCTTCCGCCGCCGCTACCGCGAGCACCGGAACCTGCTTGCGGCCCTCCTGAACAGAGATGAGGATCGCGCCGAGCAGCTCGCCGCGCATCATCACGGCGAAGCCCTGGTCCAGCTCTCCACCAGCTGATCGCGTGCACCGAGAGGCCGGATCACGCATATTCTGTTTGCTATAGCATATGGCAAGGAGCCTCCCATGGCGCACGACGCGCCCTCACGCACCCGGATGAGCGCCAGCGCCGTGCTGTGGGTCACCCTGGCGGTGTTCGCCCAGGAATCGGTGTGGAACTTCTACGACGCCCAGGTCCCCGCCCAACTGCGGCAATATCTGACCTCCGCCGCCCTGGTCGGGCTGATCATGGGCATGGACAACGTTCTCGGGGTGCTCATCCAGCCCTGGATGGGCCACCTCTCCGACCGGCGGGCAGGCGGGCGTACGGGCCGGTGGCCGATCATCATCGGGGGCGCCTGTTTGGCCGCGGTGCCGTTCGCCCTGATCCCCTGGATGGGCACCCTTCCCGCGCTGCTGGCGTGCGTGTTCTGTTTCGCGCTCATCGCCAACGGCTTCAAGGGCGTCACCGAGACCCTGGTTTCCGACTACGTGACGGCTGAGAACCGCAGCAAGGCCCAAGGGTTCATCAAAGCCGGCGTCAGCGTGACCATCGTCGTCTCCTCCCTGATCAGTCTCCTGGTGGTCGACCGGAGCCTGACTCTGGCCTTCGCGATCCCGCCGCTGCTCATGCTCCTCATGTTGGGCCTGTCGTGGGCGTTCCTCGGGCGCCGCCATACCCAGGCGGTCCTGGCTCGCAGGGAGGAGGACCCGGCGGAGGAGTTCCCCTCGCCGTGGGCCGTGGTCAGGAATCTCATCCGGGACCCGTCCGGCTCCCGGCTGCTGCTGATGATCGGCATCTTCTGCTTCGCGGGGATGTGGTCCGCCCTGCGCTCCCTGATGACTCCATACGGCACCGAAGTCCTGGGCCTGTCGCGCGGTACGGCCGGCGGGCTCGCCCTGCCCGGGTCCGTAGCCTTCCTGATCGCGGTTGTCCCCATCGCCTACGCATCGGGGCGTCTAGGGCAGGTACGCGCCATCCGCTACGGCGTCGCCCTGTTCGTCATCGGCCTGCTCGTCGGCTTCGTCGCGCCCACCCCGGCCATGACGGTGATCTCGATGGTGCTGACCTCGATCGGCTACGCCGCTTTCGCCGTCAACGCCCTGGTCGCCCTCTGGAACCTGGCCCCCACCGACCGGGTCCTGGGCACCTACACCGGCCTCTACACCGTCGCCTCCGCCTCCGGCTCGGCGCTGGGCCCCGCCCTGCTGGGGGCCACCGTAGACCTCACCGGCTGGCGCTTCATGCTCCTGAACGCCGCCGTCTTCGGCGCCGTCACCTTCGCGCTCTTCACCCGCCTGGCCCGCCGTAGAACCACCTGAGAAGGACGCTTTCATGGACTTCCGCATCCTCGCTCCCACCGGCGCCCTCGGCGCCGGATTCGACGCCGACGCGTTCAGGCGCGGCGTCGCCGCCCGCCCGCACGTGATCGCCTGTGACGCCGGATCCACCGACAGCGGCCCCGCCGCCCTCGGCTCCGGCATCCCCAAACTGTCGGCCCAGGCCGTCACCCGTGACCTGCGCCTGCTGCTCAAGGCGCGCGACGAGCTTCAGGTGCCCCTCATCATCGGCTCCTGCGGCACTAGCGGCCGCGACGTGGGCGTCGACACGGTCGCGCGGCTCGCCCGCACCATCGCCGTCGGCGAGGGCCTGCGCTTCAAGCTCGGGATCATCTACGCCGATCAGCCCGCCGAGCGGCTACGGTCCCTGTACGACGAGGGCCGTATCCGCGCTCTCCCCAACGCCCCCGCGATCGACAGGGAGGTGTTCGCCCGCAGCCACACCGTCGCCATGATGGGCGTCGAACCCATCCAGGACGCTCTGCGCGCGGGCTGCGAGGTGATCCTCGCGGGACGAGCCAGTGACACCGCGCTGTTCGCGGCCATACCCCACCTGCTGGGCGCCGACCCGGGCCTGACCTGGCACGCCGCCAAGACCATCGAGTGCGGAGCGGCCTGTGCCATCCCGCCCTCCGCCAACGGGCTCCTTGTGCATCTGCGCGAGGACCACTTCGACGTGCAGGCGCTGGCCGAGGGCTCTCGCCTCACCCCGCGCTCGGTCGCGGCCCACACGCTGTACGAGAACGCCGACGCCTTCCATATCGTCGAACCCTCCGGCACCCTGGACACGACCCACGCCACCTACGAGGCCGTCGACGAACGGACCGTCCGCGTCCGGGGCGCCCGCTACGTGGAGGCCGACGGCTACACCAACAAGCTCGAAGGCGCCGAACTCGTCGGCTACCAGACCGTCATCATCGGCGGCGTCCGCGACCGGGTGATCATCGAACGCCTGCCGGATCTGCTGCCGCGGGCGAAGCAGTACTTCGACACGAAGATCCGCGACGTCTTCGACGGTCAGGTCGACCCTGAGACCGTCGACATCGGCTACCGCCTCTACGGCGCGGGTGCCGTCCTCGCCGGCGTCGAACCCACCGGCCTGGCGCCGCGGGAGCTCGGCGTGCTCATCACGGTGACCGCTCCCGACCAGGCGACCGCGCACGCGATCGCCACCTTCGTCGCCCACGCCAGCAGCCATCTCCCCATCCCCGAATACGACGGGCTGGTCAGCACCCTGGCCTACCCCTACTCGCCACCCGAGATGGACCGCGGGCCGCTCTATCGCTTCACTCTCAACCACGTCGTCACCGGCGTCACCCCGGCCGAGCTGTTCCGCACCACCATCGAGGAGCTGTAGATCCATGGCCAACCTGCTCGACTACTGCTCCTTGGTCCGCTCCAAGAACGCCGGACCCTTCACCCTGACCTTCGACTTCATGTGCCACGACGAGCACACCTTCCACGCGCTCGTGAACACCGGCTTCCTTCGTCCCGCCCTGTTCGCGGAGCTCTTCGACGTCGCCGAAGAGCAGATCACGGTCGTCGGCCACCCTCTCGCGCTCGCGGTCAAGGTCTCCCTGCCCCGCCCGGCCGTACAGGGAGACCTCCACGACACCGACTGCTACGCCGGGCAGCAGTACGCACCGCTGATGGACATCGAGCTCCCCGCCCCTTGACACGTGATACCGGCCGGCGAGAACCCGCTCGGGTGCGACTACGTGGAGCTCCGTTCGGCGGCGGTGCCGCGGTCGGGCGCCCCCGTCGTCGACTCCTACGCCCGCGGCTCGGCGCATCCCGTCGATGAGGTGGTGGCGGAGATCGACAGACGCCTGCAGGAGATCATTGACCGCGAGCCCAGCGATCGGCTCGATCAGCTCGAAAGTCTGGCCGCCCGCATCGGGCTGCGCGGCAAGGGCCACGAAACTCCGGAGCAGCAGGCGAATTCCGCCGCCGAACTGGACGCGACCCTGGAGGATTACCGGGACGCGAAGGGCCTCGGCGACATATATCGCGAATCAGGGGCGAAGTTGACCAATTGATGAAGGGCAACGGCTTCAAGCGGTGCAAATGCCGCGCGCGCCAGGACGGTCGCGAGCTTGGAGCGAGATATCCCCAACTGCGCCGCAAGGACGGCTCCTGGAACCCCCAACCTCGGGACTTCGTACGGCAGGGAGGAGATTCCCGCTGGCCTGGACGGCAAGCGCATCCACCTCCGTTGCGGCGACTTTCCACCGAGACGAACTGATCGCCTGGTGGCGGTCCGCCAGCCGGTTGCTCGACATTCCGGACGCGGGCCCGGAGGGGCACGGGACCCGGAAGGAGATCCTTTACGTGATTCTGGCGGTGCACAAGAAGGCACCCTTGCCGGAGTATGACGAGCTCCACCGCAAGTACAAGGCCGGCAGCCGCTGCAGTCGATCACGTTCGGCGAGTACCGGGACAGCTGAGTGCAGCGGCGCCGTCGAGTCAACGGCATCCGCATGGACCGGTTGTTCGTGCCCATGATCGGGCGGACTTTGCCGAGATCGATCGCAAGAACGAGGCGCTGCTCGCCGCCCGTGGATCCGACGGCCCCGAGGTCCGGGTGTCGGTACGGGGTAAGCGACCTACGGGCCGGTGGCCAAGCAGTGGCTCCGGGGCGACATTGCGTACGGTGCCGGCTTCGGCGGTGCGGGAGCACGTCGTCACCTTCAACGCCGCCGAACTGGTGAAGCTGGACGCGGGGAAGAAGGCCAAAGGCGTGGTCTGGACGAAAGGCGCGCGTGGAGGACTTCGAGATCGCCTACGACAGAGGACTTGCCGTCGAGCGGTCTGGGAGTGTGGGGGCGGCCTCACACTAGATTGCCGATCTCCGTTCGGCTGGACTAACGGCAATGCCGTGTAGTTAGGCCCGTGGTCGGTTCGTAGAGGCTCTGTGCTGGTGCGGCCCGCTTGGGCAGTGATGATGGTCGCGGTGTCGATGACGCTTACCGGGGTTGGTCCCAGCCGGGATAGGTAGGAACCGTCGTGGCAGTGGCCCAGGAGGGGAAGGCGTTGACCGTTCTTGGATCGGACCAGGACGTGGGCGCCGGTGGCGTTGCCGCGCACATCCGGAGGAGGAATACGCTGGGGCGTTGGCGGGGGAGAGACGCTGAGCTTGAAAGCCTGCCGTGTGGCAGTGCCGGGCTCCACTCGCTTGGGCCGAATGGAAGCCCTGAGTTCGTTGTAACTGTCCTGGGAAACTCCGGATTAGGAGACCGCAGGGAGACCGGAAGTAATGAACACCCCCGGTCTCCTGCGGGATTTCAGACACTGTTCGAAAATGTCAGAAGGCCGTCTACCTGAGCATTCGCGATGAAGCGACATCATTCATCACCGGTCGGCGGTAGCTCGGGCGGATAGTCGAACGACTGGACGCCGGCGAAGGTCTGCCGGTCGTCGATGCGGTAGTGGTGCGCCTTCTCGTCGGCGGGGTGCTCGGGGCCGACGTCCACGGTGTCGGCGGTCGTCCAGACGCCGTTGACCCGCTGCTTGACGACGTACAGAAACTCGTTGAAGTCCTGGTTGGAGGAGACGAACGTGTTGACCACCGTCAGCGAGCGGCGGCCCGCGCTCAAGGACGGCGGGATGTCCACGCTCTGGTCCTTCCACCGGTAGGCCCGCTCGACGGGCAGCGGTTGCCAGCTTCCTGCGGGGGAGCCGTTGACGGTGATGGTGGCGCTCTGCATGCCGATGCCCGCGTCGAGGCGGCGGATCAGGCGGACGCCGGTGTTGGCCGGATCGACGGTCACGGTGAACCGGCTCGAACCGTCCTGGCCGAACGCGCGGCCGTCGTCGGTGAGTGTGCGGCCGGGGGTCTCGGACGCGCCGGGCTCCGGCATCCACGCCCCGACGAGCACGCCCAGGGCGGCCGCGGCGGCGAGCGAGGCGAGCATGGCGACCACGACGGCTCCCCGCCGCCGACGATCAGGAGCGGGGACCGGCGGGGGAACGGTGATCTCGGCGGGCTCCTGCCCGGGCAACTGGGCGACGCGTACGCGCTCCCACGCCTGCTCCCACGCCGGAACCTGCCCCTCCGGCACCTGGCACGCCCGCAGGAACGCCACCATCACCGCCTTCTTCGGAAACCGTCGACCGGCCAGCATGTCCGCGCACGTGGCCCGCGGCAACCGGGTGCCGCCCGCCTTGTCGGCCCGCGCCTGCAACTCCCGCAATGACGCGTCGGCCCGTACGAACTGCTCGGCCAGCAGCCGCACCAGCTCCTCGTGACGGCTCACCGACGCCAAACCGCACTCTGGTGTTTCCCTGACGAGCCGGACATCCTCGGCCCTTTCCGGATTCACGCTCATCGCCCAGACCCTGCCTCTCCCGACCGGGACCGTCCGCCTGCACCCACCTGCCGTGCTCTCAGTGTACGAACGATGACAGAGAGTGTCCGATGGTTTTTGGCGGTGGCCATCGGCCGTCCGAGCCCGGCCGTGACGTGGCCCGATTCCGGACGAGTTCGTCCGCGACCCTGTTGGACACCCCGGCGGCGCGACTTTGCTGGCTCAGGCACGACCGAGCGCCGGTCGCCATGGACCGGCGCCCACCATCGAGGAGGAACCGTCATGAGCATCCGCATCCGGCTCGCCGGCATCACCGCGGCCGCCGCCCTGGCCTTCGTACCCGCGGCGGCCACGATCGTCGCCGGCACCGACGTGGCGTGGGCCGCGCCTCCGTGCTGGAACAAGGGCGGCAAGTGGTGGTGTGACAACCGCGCCCCGGTGCCCGTCTTCGGCAACGACGGGAGGGTGGTGGACACCCTGCGTACGAGCCAGAGCATCTTCAAGTGCCGGGCCGAGCGCCACGCCCACGGCGGCGGCGGCCCGCACCCGAACCGGTGGGAGTACACCCAGGGCGACGACCACGGGGCGTGGGGCTGGGTCAAGGACAGCGACATCTACAGCGAGACCAATCCTCTCCCTGGCTGCTGACCGGATGATCGCCTGACGGGGTCTCCCACTCCTCCGCTTCATCGCGGGAGGCCCCCGATCATCAGGACAACGAGTCGATCCAGCGCTCCAGGCGGCGGCCCTCCATCGCCATCAGGCCCGGGTCGCGAAAGGTGTTCGTCAGCAGGGCGATGCCCTGGTAGGAGGCGAACAGCGCCACCGCCAGCTCCCGCGCGTCCTGCCGCCCCATGGCCGCGAACTGGGCCTCGACCCAGTCCAGCAACCGCCCCATGACCTTGGCGATCGCCCGGTCCAGGCCGTCGTCGCGCTTGTCGAGCTCGGAGGCCAGGGTGCCGGTCGGGCAGCCGTACCGGGCGGTCAGGTCGCTGTGGCCGATCCAGCCGCGCAGCAGGGCCTTGAGCCGCTCCTGCGGCGTGGCCGGCCGTTCGAGCGCCTCGATCATGGAGTCGAGCTCGTGCCCGTGCGCCTCGATGGCGGCCTCGATGAGCTGATCCTTGGTCTTGAAGTAGTAGTAGACGTTGCCCACCGGGACGTCGGCCGCGCGCGCGATGTCGGCCAGGGTGGTCTTCTCGACGCCCTGCTCGTGCAGCACTCGTACGGCGGCGCCGGCCAGCCGCTCCCGCTTCCCCGCCCGTGTTGAGTTAGTCACCTGACTCACTATAGACAGCCCCGTCGCCGGGCCGCTATGGTCACCGAAGTAAGTCAGTCAACTAACTAATTCGAGAACGGACCCGATCATGCCCGTCCAGCATGTGCTCGACTCCACGATCGCCTACCGCGAGCTCGGCGACGGCGCGCCGATCGTCTTCCTGCACGGCAGCCCCACCTCCTCCCACCTGTGGCGCAACGTCATGCCCGCAGTCGGGCACGGCCGCCGCCTGGCGCCCGACCTGATCGGCATGGGGGAGTCGGGCAAGCCCGCCATCGACTACACCTTCGACGACCACGCCCGCTACCTGGACGCCTGGTTCGACGCCCTCGGCCTCGACGACGTGGTGCTCGTCGGCCACGACTGGGGCGGCGCCCTGGCCTTCGACTGGGCCGCGCGCCACCCGGGCCGGGTGCGCGGGATCGCCTTCACCGAGGCCATCGTCAAGCCGATGAGCTGGGAGGAGTTCCCCGAAGGCGGCCGCCCGCTGTTCCGGGCGATCAAGACAGAGGGCGTCGGGGAGTCCATGATCCTCGACGACGAGGGCTTCCTCCGCCAGGCCATGCCCGCCACCGTCGCCACCCCGCTCGCGGAGGAGGACGTGGCGGCGTACCTGCGGCCGTACCCGACCAGGGAGAGCCGCCTGCCGCTGCTGCGCTGGCCCCGCTCGCTGCCTCTGGGCGGGGAGCCCGCCGACGTCGTGGCCAGGGTCGAGGCGTTCGACCGCTGGCTGGCCGCCAGCGTCGAGGTGCCCAAACTGCTGATCGCGTTCCAGCCGGGCCCGGGCGCGATGTGGACGCCGGAGACGCTCGCCTGGTGCGCGGCCAACATCGCCTCACTCGAGACCATCCGGTACGACGCCGTCGCCGGTCACCACACCCCGGAGGACCGGCCGCTGGCCATCGCGGCGGCCGTCGAGGAGTGGATGGCCAAGCACGAGCGCTAGTCGTACGAGTGTTGGCCTACACTCGTTGTCATGGCTTTCACCGAGAGATCGGCAGCGACCAGGACCGCCATCCTCTCGGCTGCCAGGAAGTTGCTCATCGAGCGCGGCTACGACGCCATGACGATCCGGGCGGTCGCCTCGCTGGTCGGCGTGGACCCGTCGATGGTCATGCGTTACTACGGCAGCAAGGCCGGGCTGTTCAGCGCCGCCGTGGACGTGGACCTGCAGCTCACCAGGGTCGGCCAGCCGCCGCCCGACCGGATCGGCGAGCTGCTCGTCCGGCACTTCCTGGCCCGCTGGGAGGGCGACCTGTCCGACGACGTGCTGATCCTGCTGCTCCGCTCGGCCAGCACGAACCCGATGGCCGCCGAGCGTATGCGGGAGGTGTTCGAGACGCAGATCGCCGCGTTCGCGGCCCGCGTCATCGGGGCCGACGACGCCGCCTACCGCGCCGGGCTGGTCAGCACCCAGCTCCTCGGCCTGGCCCTGACCCGATACGTCCTGCGGTTCCCGCCCATGGTGGAGGCCGACGTCGAGACCCTTGTGCGCGACGTCGGGCCGGTCGTGCAGCGTTACCTGACCAAGTGAAAGTTTCAGCGGGAAGGCCCAGGTCGGTGCGGGTGGCCCGGCGCGCCCATTGACGCCGGCCGCGTCGCGTGCGATCAAAGCTCGGACATGGCCGTCCTCACGGCCCACGAATGTTAGCGCTACCAGAACGGAGGGATCGACGTGAAGGTACGCATGAGACGCCTGGCCATCCTGCCCATCCTGCTGATATGCGGATTCCTGTTACCCATCCGCCCCGCCCTGGCCGACACCAACGTGGCCAGGAACGCGACCCCGTCGGCGTCGTACACCTCCTCCTGGGAGAGCGTCGCGGCGATCAACGACGGCATCGACCCGCCGAGCTCGAACGACACCGTCAACCGCCGCTGGGGCACCTGGCCCAACACCGGCGCCCAGTGGGCCGAGCTCACCTGGACCTCCGCCCAGACGATCAAGTCGGCCGACGTGTACTTCTTCGACGACGGCGGCGGCGTGCGCGTACCGGCCTCGTGGAAGTTGCAGAGGTGGACCGGCAGTGCGTATGCCGACATTCCCGGCAGCTACCCGATCGCCGTGAACGCCTACAACAAAGTCACCTTCGCCTCCGCGGTGAGCACCACGCGGCTGCGCGTCGCGCTGCAGAGCGGGCAGGCGTCGGTCGGGCTGCTGGAGGTCAAGGCGTGGGCCGCAGACCCGCCCGGCGGCGGCACGTCCTGGACCCCGCCCGCGAACCTCGTCACCCCGCTCAACGAGGTGTGGCAGCACGTCGAGAGCACCTACCCCAACCTGTACGGCTTCCGTAACTACGGCTGGGACCAGGTCATGGCCAACGGCGGCTCGATCAACTACTGCGTACGGTGGGACACCAGCGCCTCGGTGACCGCGGCCCAGCGCGACCAGATCCACGCCACGCTGGCCCGCCAGTTCAAGAAGTGGATGGACCTCATGGTCGGCCACAACGGCTGGCCGTATAGCAGCGTGCCGGTGAAGGTGGTCGGCTGGGCCGTGCGTGACCGTGCCCAGCTCCAGTGGAGCGACAACTCCGTCGACGTCTACGTCAACAACATCCGCGAGAACGCCCCGCAGTGCTCCGAGCCGTGCGGCCGGTTCTTCAACCAGAGCGGGAACTATCCGAACTGCCCCGGCGGCGCGTCACACCACTACGACATGTCGCTCTGGCTGACCGCGGGCTTCGGCGGCGGCGCGGGCGGTGACTGGGGGCAGCGGATCGGCAGCGAGTACTACATGTCGAACCTCAACACCGACAACGTGCACATCCTCCTGCACGAGATGGGCCATTCCTTCGGCCTGGACGACTTCTACGACTGGACCCCCACCGGGGTCGGCGGCTTCCTGATGAAGGCGGGCAGCGCAGCGCAGATCACGGACTTCGACGCGTGGATGTTCCGTGACTGGTGGCGTCATCTCAAGAGCCGTTACGGCCTCTGACCGAGGAAGCCCAGGACGTCGGGGGCGAACCGCGTGTCGGTGAACGTGCGGCCGTGGCCGCGGCCACGGTACACGACCAGCCGCGCGTCGGGGATGCCCTCGACCGTCTGGCGGGCCAGGCTCAGCGGATAGACTTCGCCGACGCCGCCCGCGCCCTCGGCATCCCCGCGATCCTCGGCCCACCCTGACGGCCCGACCCCCTCTGGCCGCTCCGACCGCCCAGCCCACCCTGGAGGGCGGCTTGGCCGGGAAACCGGTGTGAAACTCGGCTGGAACCGGGTTTGTGTGGCGGGCCCCGATGGAGGGCAGAGACGCAGGTCTCGTGGAGATATCGATTCCTGGGTTTAGCAAGCCGTAACAAAGAGTTCTTGACGCTCGGCATGTCGGCTCCTACATTTCTGAGAAATCGATTGCTCGCGCCCCGAGCTCTCAACCATCAGGAGGATGGGATATGTCGGCCTTCGAGAGGGTGACTCGCCGATCGTTGTTGCGTGGCGGAGCCGTGGTGTTAGGTTCGGCAGTGGCGGCGCCGCTGCTGTCGGCGTGTGGGGGCGGGGGCACGGGCGGGAACGCCAAGGAACTGACGTTCTGGAACTTCTACGGCCCCAACCCGCAGGCCGACGCGCAGAGCAAGTGGTTCACCGACCTGGTGGCGGCCTGGAACGCCAACAACGAGGTCAAGGTCAAGCTCCACTACCTGCCCGTGTCCGAGTACCTAGCGGGCACGGCCCTGCAGACCGCGTTCTCCGCCGGGCAGGGACCCGACATCTTCCTGCTCAGCCCCGGCGACTTCCTCCGCTACCACAACGGCGGCGTGCTGACGGATCTCACGCCGCACCTCAAGCCCGACCAGATCGCCGACTTCGACGGCGGCGTGCTCGACACCCGCAAGGTGGACGACAAGGTCTACGGCCTGCCCATGGAACGCGAGCCGCTGGCCATGTTCTACAGCGTCGAGGCCTTCGAGCAGGCCAAGCTGTCCGAGGGCGACATCCCCAAGACGTGGGACCAACTCCTCGACGTGGCCGCCAAGCTGACCGGGAAGGACCGGTTCGGCCTGCTCTTCGAGACGATCCCCGGTTACTACCAGAACTTCACGTGGTACCCGTTCATGTGGATGGCCGGCGGTTCGGCCGTGCCCGGGAACGGCGGCGCCGGGTTCGACGTGCCCGGCGTGCACGCGGCGCTGAAGCTCTGGCAGGACGCCATCACCACCAAGGTCGCGCCGCGCAAGCCCCAGGGCGACGGTGCCGGCAACGGCCCGGCGAACCTCGGCAGCGGGTTCGTGGCCATGCAGCAGACCGGCATCTGGGCGGTGTCGCAGATGGAGCAGAGCAAGAAGGACTTCAAGTACGGGGTCTTCCCGCTGCCGGTGCCCGACGGCGGCACGTACACGACCGACCTCGGCGGCTGGGCCTTCGTGGCCAACGCCAAGGGCGCCAACCCGGAGGCCGCGGCCAAGTTCATCGCCTGGGCCCTGGGCGCCACCGACAAGGAGGGCGTCGAGCGGGGCCGCCAGTGGAACACCGTCGTCAAGACGAACCTTCCCGCCCGCAGGTCCGTCCAGGAGGCGGCCACGTCGGCGGGGGCGTTCGACAAGCCCGTGCTCAAAGTCTTCCTCGACCAGGTGGTCCCGGGCGGCCGGGGAGAGCCGCGGTACACGCCCGAGGTGTACAAGGCCGTCTCCGACGCCCTCCAGGCCGTCCAGCTCGGCGGGGCGAACCCGGCCCAGGCGGCGGCGGACGCGGCAGCCAAGATCGACACCTTCCTGAAGGGCTACAAAGGTGCTGCGATGCTCTGACCGCCACAACGGCGGCCCACCGCGGGTCCGCACACCCATGGCGCGGATGCGTACCGACGCGAGAGCGGGAGGTGGCGGGTGATGGCCACGTTGACGGATGCCGGGACGGCGGCGAGGCGGGCGGTCGTTCAGGCGCCACGGGGGTGGAGCAGGCGGCGGCGGGAGACGCTGGCCGGGTACGCGTTCGTCGCGCCCGACCTGCTAGGTTTGCTCGTCTTCGTCGGCCTCCCCATGGCGCTGGCCATCGGCGTCTCGCTCTTCAGCGTGGACGGCTTCGGCGGCTACACCTACATCGGCCTGGACAACTTCCGGCAGATGGCCGCCGACACCCAGCTCTGGCAGAGCGTCAAGGTCACGCTGACGTACGTGGTGACGTTCGTGCCGATCGGCTTCGTGGTCAGCCTGGGGCTGGCGCTGCTGGTGCGCGACCACTTCCCCGGCGTCGGCATCGTACGGACGCTGTTCTTCCTGCCGCACGTCATCAGCCTCGTCGTGGTCGGCGTCGTCTGGCAGTTCCTGCTGACCGACAAGCAGGGCGCCGTGCCCGCGCTGCTGCGGCCCGTGGGCCTCGGCGACGTGTCGTTCCTGGGCAACCCCGCCCTGGCGCTCGGGTCGATGGTGGTGATCAGCATCTGGTTCCTCATGGGTTACCAGATGCTGATCCTGCTCGGCGGGCTCAAGGACATCCCGAAGGAGTACGAGGACGCGGCGCGCGTGGACGGAGCCGGAGCCTGGCAGCGCTTCCGCTTCATCATCTGGCCGCTGCTTCGGCCCACCAGCTTCTTCGTGCTGGTCAACTCGACGGTCGGCGCGGTCACCGGGCTGCAGGCGTTCGACCTGGTGTACGTGCTCACCAAGGGCGGCCCGGCCGGCAGCACCACGACCGTGGTCTTCTACATCTACCAGCAGGCTTTCACCCTCAACAACTACGGCTACGCGGCGGCGCTGACCACGGTGGCGGTCGGGTTCCTGGTCGTGGCGACGGGGCTCATGTTCGGCGCCACGAGGGGAGGCCGGTTCGATGCCGGGTAAACTCCGCGCCCTGATCGGGTACGTGCTGGCCGCCGTCACCGTGGCGCCGCTGCTCTGGCTGCTGGTGTCGGTGCTGAAACCGGCCGACGAGCTGTTCGAGGTGGCGCCGCCCAGCCGGTTCACCCTGGACAACCTGCTCTACGTGCTGACCGAGGTCCCCATCGGCCGGTACATGCTCAACAGCGCGATCGTCTCCGTGGCGGTCACGGTGATCGCGCTCGTGCTGCACTCGATGGCGGCCTACGCGCTGGCCCGGCTGCGTTTTCCCGGCCGGCAAGTGATCTTCTCGGTGATCGTCTCCACGATGCTGGTGTCGTTGCCGGTGATCCTCGTGCCGCTGTTCCTGGTGGCCAGGCAGCTCGGGTTGCTCGACACCTACGCGGGGCTGATCCTGCCGGCGATCTTCCACGCGTTCGGGATCTTCCTGCTCCGGCAGTACTACCTGACGATCCCGCGCGAGCTGGAGGAGGCCGCGGACCTCGACGGATGCGGATATTTCCGGCGCTGGTGGCAGGTGGTCGTCCCGCTCAGCCGCCCCGTGCTCGCGTCCCTGTCCGTCCTGTTCTTCCTGGCCAACTGGAACGCCTTCCTCTGGCCGCTGACCTCGACCCGCGATCCCGACCTGCGCATGGTGCAGGTCGGGATCGCCACCCTCCAGGGCCAGTACGGCTCGGCCTGGAACTACATCCTGGCCGCGACGGTGATCGCGGCCGTGCCCACACTCGTCGCGTTCGTCCTCGGCCAGCGCCGCCTGGTCGAGGCGATCAAGACCTCCGGACTGAAGTAAGGAACGGCATGACCTACGGCAACCACGGCAGCAGCCTGCGCGACCTGCCCCGGCTGCGGGCCTCGAAGCGCAAGCGCGTCTCCAGCTACGACCGTACGGGCGCGAACGACGACCGGCTGACCGTCCAGCCGGGCACCACCGTGACCCTGGCCGACATCGAGGGGCCCGGCTCGATCAACCACATCTGGTGCACCGTGGCGCTCCCGCAGAAGGACGTGCCGGACGCCAAGGACGTCGACTACCTGCGGCGGCTCGTCCTGAAGATCACCTGGGAGGACCAGGAGCACCCGAGCGTGCTGGTGCCGCTCGGCGACTTCTTCGGCATGGGCCACGCCAAGACCGCGAACTTCGTCTCCGCGCCGCTGCAGATGAGCCCGCAGGACGGCAAGGGCTTCAACTCCTGGTTCCACATGCCGTTCGCGAGCCGCGCGAAGGTGGAGCTGATCAGCGAGCTGTCGGCCGAGCCGGTGTTCTTCTACTACTACGTCGACTACGAGCTGTTCGAATCCGCGGCCGACGACCTCGGCTACTTCCACGCCCAGTGGCGGCGCGAGCGCCCGACGGACGGGATCGAGCAGGGCACGCAGTCCAACCGCGAGTTCCAGGTCGAGGGCGTCAACGACACCGGCGACGGCAACTACGTCCTGCTGGAGGCCGAGGGGCGCGGCCATTACGTGGGCTGCGTGCTCAACATCAGGAACCTGCGCGAGACCAGCGACTGGAACTGGTACGGCGAGGGCGATGACATGATCTTCATCGACGGGGAGGCGTTCCCGCCCTCCCTGCACGGCACCGGCACCGAGGACTACTTCAACACCGCCTGGTGCCCGACGCAGACTTACCACGCCCCGTACCACGGCATCACCCTGCCCGGTGGCGACAACTGGAGCGGGGAGATCTCCCTCTACCGCTTCCACGTCGAGGACCCGATCACCTTCACCGAGTCGATCAGGGTGACGATCGAGCACGGCCACGCCAACAAGCGCTCGGACGACTTCTCGTCGGTGGCGTACTGGTACCAGACCCTGCCGCACCGGCCGTTCGGGCTGGCGCCGGTGGAGGAACGGCTACCGTTCCCCGAAGCTTGGTAATCGATTCCAGGCGTGGCCCCGGCTGGGGCCACGCCTGCCATGAGATGGGACGAGGTTGCTCAAAATCCAAGATGTCGCGCGGCACGCCGGGGTTTCCGCCGCGACGGTCTCGCGCGTGCTCAACGGCCGCTCGACGGTCAACCCGGAGCTGGCGGCGCGGGTGCACGCGGCGGTCCGCGAGCTCGGATACCGGCCCAACCGGGTGGCGCGCAACCTCAGGCGCAGGCGGACCACGCTGTGGGCGGTGCTCGTCTCGGACGTCGGGAACCCGTTCTTCACCTCGCTGGTGCGCGGGGTGGAGGACGGGGGCCGCCAGTTCGGCTACTCGGTCGTGTTGTGCAACACCGACGAGAACCGGGCGCGTGAGGCCGAGTACATCGCGGTCGCGCTGGCCGACAACATGGCCGGCGTGATCATCTCGCCCGCCGACGACTCCACCGACCTCAGCGCCCTGGTCGCCGCGGGCACCGCCGTGGTCATCATCGATCGGGAACTGGCCGAGACCGAGGTGGACGCCGTCCTGGTGGACAACGAGAAGGGCGCGGAACTGGCCGCCACCCACCTGCTGGAGTCCGGCTACCGGCGCATCGCCTGCATCACCGGGCCCCGGCGGATGCCCACCGCCATGCAGCGGCTGCGCGGCTACCAGCGGGCGCTGCGGGCCTTCGGGCTGCCGCAGGACCGGGCGCTGATCCGGCACGCCGACTTCCGCGAGGAAGGGGGCTACTCGGCGATGGCCGCGCTCCTGGACGAGGGGGTGGACATGGACGCGGTGTTCGCCGCCAACAACCTCATGACCGTGGGGGCCGTGGAGTGCCTGACGGAGCGGGAGGTGGCCATCCCGGGGCGGCTCGGGGTGATCGGGTTCGACGACATCCCGTGGGCGCGGCTGTTCCGGCCGGGGCTCAGCACCGTGCGGCAGCCGACGTACGAGCTGGGGCGGGCGGCGGCGGAACTGCTGGCGGCCCGCATCGAGAACCCGGCCCGGCCGGCGGTGCGCATGGTGCTCCAGACGGAACTGCACCCTCGCCCCAGCTCCCACCCGCGCCCGGCCTGACACACCGGCGCGAGAGGCTGAACCGGTCGGCCGCGGCGCGGCGCCCCGTGGTGCCGGAGGTCGTCCGGTGCACCGGCTTGGGCGTCGCGCCGCGGGAACTCACACGCGGCCCGGGGAAAGGAGAGGACCGCGTTCGGGCGGTGGCTCACACACGGCCCAGGGGAAGAAGAGGACCGCGTTCGGATGGTCGGCGTTGCGGTGGTTCACACACGGCCCAGGGGAAGGAAAAGGGCCGCGTTCAGGTGGTCAGTGCTGCGTGCAGGTGGCCGTCTGGGGCGAGGCGATGGGGATCTCCACCCCGATGCCCGCCGCCTTGACCCCTGGCGCGCAGAGCTTGGTGTCGTTGAGGGCGTTGACCGTGCCGTCGATGCTGATGGGACCGTGCGCCGCCGCCGGGGCCGCGAGCGCGGAGAGCGCGAGGGCCGCGGCGAGGGTGACGGCGGAGACGCGGGTTGACTGACGCATCAGGACTGCCTTCCTGGTGATGGAGGGGCCGATGGTTACCTGATGTGCTTTGCCGCCACGAGTGACTACGGAACGTGACGAGAGGTTACGGTGCGCTTCCGGACACGCCAAGCGACCCTGCCTCCGCCCCACGTGTCACCGTTGCGATTCTGTGATGTGAGGCGGCATTGACGGTCAGGAGGGTGCGATCTAGCTTGGGTGGAAATCGATTTCTGGGCAATCGATTTCTCACATGGAGGTCAATATCCTGTGGCAAGAATCGGACTGCTGAGCATCTCGGACGGGCGTGACTTCGTCGCCCGCGATCTCGTGGATCACATCACCAGCGCCACCACCGCCCTGGCCGAGGCCCTGCGCAAGGACGGCCACGAGGTGATCGTGGCGCCGGAGATCGTGTGGACGAACGAGCTGGCCACCTCGCAGGCCCGCCTGCTGGCCGACCGGCGGCCCGACCTGACGATCTTCAACTACGCCGTCTGGGCCTTCCCGCACTTCACCATGCTGGCCGCCGAGGCCACGCCGGGCCCGCTGCTGCTCATGGCCAACATCGACCCCGCCCAGCCGGGCATGGTCGGGATGCTCGCCGGCGGCGGCGGGCTCGACCAGATCGGGCGGGTGCACGCCAGGGCCTGGGGCGACATCGAGGACCCCGCCGTCAGGAGCCGGGTGCTGACCGAGGTGCGGGCCGCCGGCGCCGTACGCGGGCTGCGCGGCTCGACGTTCGGGCGGATCGGCGGCCGGCCGATGGGCATGTACACCGCGGTGGCCAACACCGACCAGTGGATGCGCACGTTCGGCGTGGACGTCGAGGAGATCGACCAGTGGGAGGTCGTGCGCCGCAGCGAGAACGCCTCGCAGACCCGGGTGACCGAGGCGCGCGAGTGGCTGGAGACCAAGGGCAACGTCCACTACGACGGCAAGCGGCTCACGCCAGAGCTGCTGGAGCGCCAGATCCGTACGTACTACGCCATGCGCGAGCTCATCGACGAGTGGAACCTGGACTTCTCCGGCATCAAGGGCCAGCCCGAGCTGACCACCCACTTCTGCACGATGGACATCGCCGAGTCCTTCCTCAACGACCCCTACGACTGGGAGGGCCCGAAGGAGACGCACGTCTGCGCGACCGAGGCCGACATGGACGGCGCGCTGAGCATGCAGATCCTCAAGCTGCTGAGCGGCGACCCGGTCCTGTTCGCCGACGTGCGGCACTACCACGCCGACAAGGACGTGTGGGACCTGTGCAACTCGGGCCAGCACGCCACCTGGTACGCCGCCCGCTCCGACGACCCCGCCGAGAACCTGGCCAAGACGCACTTCTACCCCGAGGTGTTCTTCTTCCCCGCGGGCGGCGCGAGCGTGCACCACCTGGCCGCGCCCGGTGCCGCCACGTTCGCCCGGCTCACCCGCAGGGACGGCCACTACCGCATGCACGTCATGCGCGGCGAGTTCGAGCTGTACGACGACGCCACGAACGAGGCGATGGCCCGGCAGTCCACCTTCGAGTGGCCGCACGCCTTCACCAGGCTGCACGTCCCGGCGACCGAGTTCCTGGCGCGGTTCGGCTCCAACCACATCCACGCGGTGCCCGGCGACTACGTGGCGGAGCTGGAAGCGGTGTGCAAGCAGCTCGGTGTCGAGTTCGAGGGGTTCGGCGATGCGGCGAACTAGCACATTACTGGCGGCCGTCCTCCTGGTCACCGGCGTCCTGGCGGTCCCCGCGCAGGCGGAGGCGGCGAGCAGGAGCGCGAAGGGCCCGGTCGGGTGGGAGGTCTACCGGCGGCTCGACCGGCTGCCCGAGCTGCCCGCGGGCGTGCAGACCAAGCAGTTCTCCAGCTTCGACCGCGCCGCCGGCAACAACGACGGCTTCGAGGGCACCTACTCCTGCCTGCGCACCACCGCGGAAGGCTGCGTGATCGCCGAGCACACCGGCGCCGGCGAGGTGCAGGCCATCTGGTTCACCAGGGACGGCGGCGACGTCACCGGCACGGGGAAGATCACGGTCGAGCTGGACGGCAGGAAGGTCGTGGAGGCGAGCCTGCAGGACCTGGTCAACGGCAGGCTGGGCGCGCCGTTCGCGTACCCGCTGGTGGGCAACGCCGACCAGAGCTCCGGCGGCGTGTACGTCGAGGTGCCGATGCCCTACACCCGCTCGATGCGCGTCACCACCGAGCACAACCCGCTCTTCTACCACCTCACCTACCGCACGTTCGCCGACGCCGATGGCGTGCGCACGTTCGACCCGGCCGACAAGGCGCAGGACGTGATCGACCGCCTCAAAGGCGGCGACCCCAAGCCACCCGTGAAGGGCGCGCGCACGCAGGACGCCGACGTCGACCTCGCCCCCGGCCAGTCCGTACGGGTGGCGCGCACGTTCGGCCCCGGCCTGCTGTCCGCGATCAAGGTGAGGCTGCCCCAGGCCGAGCGGGTCCAGCCCAGGACCGAGGCCGACGAGGGCCGGGCGTTCGGCGCGAACGGCTCCAGCGAGTTCACCGTCGCCGTCGATCCCGGCAACGACGGGGTGCGGCTGACCCGGCGCATCGACCCGGCCATCGGCCACCAGGTCGCCAAGGTGCTGGTGGACGGCCAGGAGGTGGCCCAGTGGCCGCCGAGCAGGCCCGGGGCCTCCGGCATGTGGGCCGAGGAGGTGGTGGACCTGCCCGCGAGCGCCACCAAGGGCAAGTCGAAGATCACGGTGAAGAACGTGTTCGTCTCCTCGGACCTGGACTACAACGAGTTCACGTACTGGGTGGACAGCGGCGGCGCGCGCACCGACACGGTGGACGTGGGCGACGCCTCGAGCGAGGCCGCGCACGCGTACACGATCGTGGCGCAGGCCTGGCAGGGCGAGCGGATCTTCGCCTTCCCGCTGGCCGAGGCCGATCTGGCGAAGGTGCGGACGGCGCAGGAGGTCCTGCGGGGGTTGCGGCTGCGGATCAGCTTCGACGGCGAGCGGACCGTTGACTCGCCGGTCGGCGAGTTCTTCGGCAGCGGGCACGCGATGATGCCGGTCAAGTCGCTGATGTACGGCATCGACGCCGAGACCAGCACGATGTCCGCGTGGTGGCCGATGCCCTACCGGACAGGGGCGACGGTCGAGCTCTACAACGGCTCCGGCAGGACCATCGAGGGCGAGGCGTCGGTCACGTCAGCGAACCGCCCGATGGCAGGAAATGTCGGTTACTTCCGGACGCAGTCCCGCGCCGGCGCGACCACCCCCGGCCAGAGCTGGACCTTCCTGCGCGCCACCGGCCACGGCAAGTTCGTCGGCGTCAGCCACACCATGCGCGGCCCGACCAACCGCAACTACCTGGAGGGCGACGAGCGCGTGTACGTGGACGGCTCACGCACCCCGCAGATCCATGGCACCGGCACCGAGGACTTCTACCAGGCCGGCTGGTACTTCAACCGCGAGACCTTCACCACCCCCTTCCACGGCAACCCCGCCCACCTGGCCCCCGCCACGGGCTGCCCGGCGCAGAACGACTGCACCGGCGCGTACCGGCTGATGATCGGTGACGCGGTCCCGTTCGCGAGCGCGATCACGTTCGACATCGAGCACGGCTGGACCAACGACGTCGAGGGCGTCTACTCCTCCACCGCCTACTGGTACGGCACCGGCGCGAACGCCACCACCCGCACCGACACCCTGACAGTTGGGGACGCGGCCAGCGAGCGGGCGCACGGGTACACCGGCCAGGGCGAGGTCACCACGCTCGACTCGGCGTTCGAGGGCGACCTGCGCACGAGCCCGACGTACAAGGCGGTCCAGCGCGTCACCGACGCCCCGGTGAGCTTCACCCTGAAGATCGACCAGGCGAACGAGGGCGTCGAGCTGCGCCGTACGGGCGACCAGGACCAGGCCGGGCAGCACGCGGAAGTCACCGTCGACGGGCGGCGGCTGGCCGACTGGGCGCAGCCGCTCGGCAACCGCTCCCGCAGATGGCTGGAGGAGGTCTACCAGATCCCGGCCGGGGCGACCCGCGGCCGCCGCGAGATCACGGTGCGGCTCAC
Source organism: Nonomuraea insulae (assembly GCF_042656245.1). Classification (NCBI taxonomy): domain Bacteria; kingdom Bacillati; phylum Actinomycetota; class Actinomycetes; order Streptosporangiales; family Streptosporangiaceae; genus Nonomuraea; species Nonomuraea insulae. Next base: position 88,987 of record NZ_JBHSPA010000024.1, on the reverse strand, counting down.
CCCGAAGACCCCCTGGTCGGCCGCCTCCTACAGCGCCTGGAGCCTGCGGTGACCGTGCTGGAGATGCGGGCCATCGGCAAGTCCTTCCCCGGCGTGCGGGCCCTGGACGGGGTGAATCTCACGGTGGGGGAGGGCGAGGTGGTGGCCCTGCTCGGGGAGAACGGCGCGGGCAAGTCCACGCTGATGAACATCCTGGCCGGGGTGTTCAAGGACTACGAGGGTGAGATCGAGATCGCCGGGGAGCCCGCGCGCGTCCACTCGCCGAAGGAGGCGGCGCGGCACGGGATCGCGATGATCCACCAGGAGCTCAACCTGGTGCCCGAGCTGTCCATCGCCGACAACATCTTCCTCGGCAGGGAACGCGCGATCCTCGACAGGAAGAGTATGGAGGCGCGCACCGCGGAGTTGCTGCGCGGCCTCGGGCTCGACCTGTCGCCGCGCCGGCTCATCAAGCAGTGCAAGATCGCCGAACGCCAGCTCATCGAGGTGGCCAAGGCGCTGTCGCAGAACGTCCGCGTCCTGGTGATGGACGAGCCCACCTCCGCCCTGGCCGACGCCGAGGTGCAGCGCCTGTACGGGGTCATCCGCGACCTCACCGCGCGCGGCGTGGCCGTCATCTACATCTCGCACCGCCTGGAGGAGCTGGAGGAGATCGCCGACCGGGTGGTCGTGCTGCGCGACGGCCGTCACATCGGCGAACGCTCCACGGTCGACCGGGACGAGCTGATCCAGATGATGGTGGGCCGGCCGCTGGGGGAGATGTTCCCCCGGGCGAACGGCGGCTCGGAGGGCGATGAGCTGCTGCGCGTCGAGGGGCTGAGCGTGCCGGGCGATCCGGCCGTCGGGCGTACGGCGCTGCGGGGGATCTCGCTGACCGTGCGCGCGGGAGAGATCGTCGGTGTCGCCGGGCTCATGGGCGCCGGGCGCAGCGAGCTGCTGGAATCGATCTTCGGCGTGCACCGGCCGTCGGAGGGGTCGATCAGCCTGGCCGGGGCCCCGTACCGGCCGAAAAGCCCCAAACAGGCGATCGACCGCGGCGTGGCGCTGGTGGCCGAGGACCGCAAGGCGCAGAGCCTCGTGCTCGGCAACAGCGTGGTCTTCAACGCGAGCCTGTCCTCCCTCGGGCGCTACCTGCGCCTGTGGCGGGTGGACCGGCGGCGCGAGAGCGCGGCCGTCGAGCGGCAGGTGCGCGACCTGCGCGTCAAGACGCCCGGTCTGCGCTTCACGGTCGGGAACCTCTCCGGCGGCAACCAGCAGAAGGTCGTGCTGGCCAAGTGGCTGCTGACCGAGCCGTCGCTGATCCTCATGGACGAGCCCACCCGCGGCATCGACGTCGGGGCCAAGGCCGAGATCCACGCCCTGATGTCGGAGCTGGCCGCCTCCGGCAAGGCCGTGCTGGTGGCCTCCTCCGAACTGCCCGAGCTGCTGGCCATGTGCGACCGGATCCTCGTGCTCTGTGAGGGCCGGATCACCGCCGAGTTCCCCAGGGGCGGGGCCGGCCAGGAGGCGATCCTCGAAGCGGCCATGGCGCGACAGCAGGTGACCACATGACCCTCGCCACCACGGAGAGCAGGACACGCCGCACGCTCTCCGCCCTGGGCGCCGCGCAGGCCTACATCGGCCTGGTGCTGATCCTCGCGGTCGGGATCGCCACCAAGGGCGAGATGTTCCTCAACGAGACCAACCTCACCAACGCCGTCGGCGCCTTCGCCTCCCGCGGCATCCTGGCCGTCGGCGTCACGCTGGTGATCCTGACCGGCGGCATCGACCTGTCGGTGGGGTCGCTGCTCGGCATCGCGTCGATGACGGCCGCGATGATGCTCTCGAAGTACTCCCTCGAACCGTGGCAGATCGTGCCGATCTGCATGGTGGTGGGCGCGTTCTTCGGGTTCCTGAACGGCGCGGGAACCACCTGGTTGCGCATCCAGTCGTTCGTCATGACCCTGGCCATGCTCTCGGTCGTACGCGGCCTGGACCGGCAGGTCAGCGACAACGTCAGCGTCGGCACCCAGATCGCCGGGCCCGACGGGAAGCTGACGCCGCAGGCGGAGGCGTTCCAGCTCTTCGGCACGCCGGGGCACAACCTGTTCGACCGCGTCTACTACCCGGTGCTGGCGTTCGTCGTGGTCTGCGTCGTCTTTCACCTCATCCTGGCCAAGACGCGGTTCGGCCGCCACGTGTACGCCGTCGGCGGCAACCCCACCGCGGCCCGCCTGTCGGGGGTCAACGTCACGGCGGTCACCATCGCGGTGTTCACGCTGTCCGGCCTGCTCGCCGGGTTCGCCGGGCCGATCGACGCCGCCTACAGCGCCTCGGCCGATCCGCAGGCCGGGCAGTCGTACGAGCTGGACGCCATCGCCGCGGCCGTCATCGGCGGGGCGTCGCTGGCGGGCGGCAAGGGCACGATCGCGGGCACGTTCGTCGGGGCGCTCATCCTGACGTTGCTGGACAACGTGCTCGGGCTCAACGCGGTGAGCGACAACTGGCAACTCGTGATCAAGGGACTGATCGTCGTCGTGGCGGTCGTCCTGCAGCGTCCCGATCTCTTCAAGTTCCTCCGAGGAGGGTCTCGATCGTGAAGAAGGCCATCACCATCGCGTTGTGCGCGGTTCTCGCCGCGGCCTGCGCGTCCAAGGCGCCCACCCCTTCGGCCTCCGCAGGCGGGGCGAAGGACAAGTTCGTCGTCGGATACTCGCAGTCGAACAACGCCGAACCGTACCGGGCGCAGCTCAACCTGCAGTTGAAGCACTTTCTGAAGAAATATCCGGACATCGAGCTGCTGCCGATCGCCGACGCCAAGCAGTCGAGCGCCACCCAGGTCTCCCAGGTGCAGAACTTCATCACTCAGAAGGTCGACGCGCTCATCGTCTCGCCCACCGAGCCCGCCCCGCTCACGGCGGCCGTGGAGCAGGCGTGCGCCGCGAAGATCCCGGTGATCGTCCTCGACCGCACCGTGAACACCGACTGCTTCACCGCCTTCATCGGCGGCGACAACGTGCTCATCGGCAAGAAGGCCGGGGAGGAGGCGGTCAAGCTGCTGCCGGACGGCGGCAACGTGGTCGAGCTGCGCGGCATCCTGTCCAATCAGCCGCAGATCGACCGCGACAAGGGCTTCCGCGAGGCCATCGCGGCCAACCCTAAGATCAAGATCATCGCCGACCGCGAGGGCAAGTGGCTCAAGGAGCAGGCCACCCCGATCATGCAGCAGTGGCTGGCCCAGCACCCCAAGATCGACCTCGTGTACGGGCACAACGACCCGATGGCGCTGGGCGCGTATCTGGCGGCGCAGGCCGCGGGCAAGGCCGAGCAGATCAAGTTCATCGGCATCGACGGCCTGGCCATCCCGGACGGCGGCATCCGCGCGGTCCAGCTCGGCCAGCTCTCCTCCACCTTCATCTACCCGACCGGCGCGCAGGAGGCGGCCGACACCGTCAACAAGATCCTGCACGGCCGGCAGGTGGACAAGCAGCAGGTGCTCGGGACCACGCAGGTCTCCAAGGACAACGCGCCCGAGCTCTACAAGCAGTACGACCTGTCGGGCCAGAACTGATGGACTCAGCGGGCGCTGCTCTGGCGGGGGCGGAGCTCGGCGGGCAGGACCACGGTGGCCGGCCGGCCGGACGGGGTGGCGATGCGGTCCACCAGGAGGCGGGCGGCCATGCGGCCCAGCTCGTAGGTGGGCTGCGCCACCGTCGTCAGCGACGGCCGGACGAGGTCGGCCCACGGGATCTCGTCGAACCCCACCAGCCCCATCTCCCTGGGCACCTCCACCTCCCGATCGGCCAGGCAGCGCAGCGCTCCCACCGTCATCAGGTTGTTGGCCACGAACACGGCGTCAGGGCGCTCGGGAGAGGACAGCAGTGACGCCATCGCGTCGTAGCCGCCCTGCTCGCGGAAGTCCGTCCGGACCACCACCGGCCCACCATCCGACGGGGCCTGCGACAGGGCTGAGGTGTAGCCGCGCAACCGCAGGTCGGCGGTGCTCACGCCCTCGGGCCCCGTGATGCACGCGATCCGCTCGTATCCGGCCTCCATCAGGTGCCGGGTGGCCGTGCGCGCCCCCGCCTCGTTGTCCACCACGACGGTGTCCACGGTGCCGCGCGGCAGCTCGCGATCGATGGCGACGACCGGGACGGGGGAGTCGAGCAGGCTCTTGGCCGCCTTGGCGCTCCCCGAGGAGGCGATGATCACCCCGGCCATCTGCTGGCTCAGCGCCGCCGCGACGTACGTCTCCTCCTTGGCCGGGTTCTCGTCGCTGTTGCACAACACGACCGAGTATCCGGCCTGCTGCGCGACGTCCTCGATGCCGCGGACCGTGGCGGTGAAGAACGGGTTGCCGATGTCGGAGATGATCACGGCCCAGAGCGTCGTGCGGCTGCGCCGCAGGTTGCGCGCCACCGCGTTGGGCCGATAGCCCAGGTCGCGGACTGCCGTCAGCACCCGGGCGACCATGTCGGGGTCGACGCTCCGCTGGCCGTTGAGCACACGGGAGACCGTGGCAGCGGAGACGCCCGCCTCGCGGGCGACATCGTAGATGGTGGGCATCGCACCAACTTTCTACCATCGACGGGCCCTGCCCTGTCCCCGGGCCGGTATCGGGGTGCTATCAGGAATCGCTTTCCGGACAAGATCATCATCCCACACTTCAGCAAATCTCGAAATATACCGTTTGTGGTGCGATAACGCCTGACGAGAATCCTGACAATTCACCGCTTGGCGGCTGTCAGCCCGGCGATTATACGTTCCTTGAGAAATCGATTGCTCACTGGCTCTGCCCCTTCACCCCTCACCGCACGCCAGGAGAAGTCATGTACTCCATCGTCCGACGATGTGTGAGCACAGGGCTGGCCACCGTGCTCATCGCGGCCACGGCGGCGGTCCCCGCGGCCGCGGCTGTCCCGCCGCCCAGCCCGTTCTTCTCGACCGTGCGGATCGACTCCGGCGCCACGGTCGGCGCGCCCGCCGCCGGCGACAACCGCGACCACGGCGACCTGTGGCCGAACTGCTGGTCCGACGACGACAACGTCTACACCGCCTACGGTGACGGCGTCGGCGAGGGCAAGGCCGACATCGTCACCTTCACCAGGGGGACGGTCAACGACGTGTTCGTGAGCCTGTCCACCGGGACCGCGTTCGGCGGCGGCGTCAAATGGCACGACTTCTTCGGCCTGAACGGCGAGACGACGCTGTGAGAGGCCACGTCCGCTGACGCACACCCGGGCGCGCCGTCTCTCACGGAGGCGGCGCGCCCGCGCGTCGCCTCCGTGAGAGGGTGATCCCGTGCCTTCCAACGAAGACTCCGGCGGCGTGCGCAGCGTGCAGCGGGCGTTCGACATCCTGTCCCTGCTCACCGAGGGCCGGCGGACGCTGACGATCCGCGAGGTGGTGGACGAGACGGGGCTGGCCAAGACCACGGCCCTGCGCATGTTGCAGACGCTTGAGCACATGGGGTTGTTGTGGGCCACCCCGAAGGGGTACGCGGCGGGGCCCGCGTTGTGGCGGTGGGCGCACCTGGCCCGTCACGCCTGGGAGCTGCCGCCGGAGACCGTACAGCTCATGCGGGAGCTGGGCGCGCGGCAGCGGGAGACGGTCAACCTCTACGTGCTGCGCGACGTGCACCGGGTGTGCATCGCGCAGCAGGAGAGTCCGCAGCCGCTGCGGCACGTGGTGCGGGTGGGCGACGAACTGCCGCTGTGGGCGGGAGCCTCCTCGAAGGTGCTGCTCAAGGACGCGCCGGAGCGGCTGCTCGATCGGGTCGCCCGCACCTCGCCGTACGGAGAAGGCCACGTGGCGCGGCTGCGGGAGTGGGCCGCGCGGGCCGAGCACGACGGTTACGCGGTCAGTCACGGCGAACGCGAGCCCGGCCTGTCCGCGGTCGCCGTCCCGGTCACGAGCGGGTCGAAGGCCACGGTCGCCGCGCTCACGCTGAGCGGCCCCACCGTGCGCTTCACCGACGACCGCGTCGCGGAGTTCGTCACCGACCTGGCCGAGACGGCCAAGCGCATGTCGGAGCGCGGATTCGAGCATCCCCTGAGCTGACGGGCGGCCACTAGGATGGTTCGATGACCTCGCAGCCGGCCACCAGGGCACGCCAGCGCGACGCCGACCGCACCAGAGCGGAGATCCTCGCGGTCGCCCAGAGCGAGTTCGCCAGGCACGGATTCGCCGGGGCGCGGGTCGACGAGATCGCCGAGCTCATGCGCACCACCAAGCGCATGATCTACTACTACTTCGGCAGCAAGGAGCGGCTCTACATCGCGGTCCTGGAGAAGGCCTACGCCGAGGTGCGCGAGGTAGAGCGCACGGTCGACGTCGAGCACCTGGCGCCGGTCGAGGCCATCCGCACCCTGGCCGAGCTGACCTTCGACCACCACGACGCGCACCGCGAGTTCATCCACCTCGTCGCGATCGAGAACATCCACCAGGCCGAGCACATCCGCAAGTCCGAGGCCCTGGCCGGCCTCGGCACGCCCGTGCTCGACCTCATCTCCCGCATCCTCGACGCCGGGCAGGAGTCCGGCGACTTCGTCACCGAGGCCGACGCCATCGACGTGCACATGATGATCAGCGCGTTCTGCTTCTTCAGGGTGGCCAACCAGCACACGTTCGGGGCGCTGTTCGGGCGCGACATGACGGCTCCCGAGCATCGGGTGCGGCAGCGGCGGATGGTCGGCGAGATGGTCGTGGGCTACCTGCGCGGCGAGGGCGACAGCTCCTGACGCACGGCCCCGGCCGGCACGAACCAGAGCGTGATCAGGGCAGACAGGAACGTCACCGAGCAGGCGACGTTGAGCGCCACCGGCAGGCCGTACGCCTCGCTCATGGCCGGGCCCGCGAAGGCGCCCGTCATGGCGACGGCGGCCTCCACGGTCATGAACACCGCGGTGACGCGGCCGAGGAGCTCGCCCGGGGTCGCCCGCTGCACGAACGTCTGCACGGCGACCATCACCGTGACCCCCGGCAGGCCGAGCAGGAACGCGGCGGCCAGCGCGAACGGCAGCGAGGTGCTGTTGAACATCAGCAGGAACGCGGCCCCGACCAGCGCCTGAGCCACGGCGATGACCGGTCTGGGCGCGAAGCGGTCCACGAGCCGGCGGCTGACGGGCGCGCCGACGAGGAAGCCGAGCCCCAGTGCCGACAGCAGGTAGCCGACGTCGGTGCTCCCGCCGAACGTGGAGACCGCGAAGGGGACGAGCAGGGCGGTGAGCGCGGCGTTGGCCAGCAGGTACGTGCCGTTGGCGGCCAGCAGCGCCCGCGTCGCCGGAGCCCGCCGGACCAGGCGCAGACCCTGGCCCAGGCCGCTCCTCCCGCCCAGGTGGGTGTGGGGGCGGGCGGAGGTGAGGGCGATGCCCGTCGCCGACAGCAGCCCGGCCGCCGCGGCGGCGCCGACGACCGCGTCGATGCCGTACATCGCGAACAACAGCCCGCCGAGCGGCGGACCCGCCAGCCCGACCACGCCCGTGGAGACGGAGCTGATGGCGTTCGCGCTGGTCAGCTCGGGCCCGGTGCCGACCACGGCCGGAATGTGGGCCTGGGAGGCGGGCCGGAAGAACACCGCGGCCGTGCCCTGGCCCAGGACCGCCACGTACACGAGCCAGATCGTCTCCGGACTGCGGGCGAGTAACGCCACGGAGATCGCCGCCGCGTGCACCAGATCGGCCGTGATCATCAGGCGGCGGCGGTCCCAGCGGTCGGCCACGGCCCCGGAGACCGTGCCCAGCAGCAGCGCGGGCAGGGACTCGAAGGCCAGGGTGACGCCGGTGGCCAGCACCGAGCCGGTGACGGCGTAGACGTGGGCCGGGATGGCGACGACGAGCATGCTCGTGCCGAGCCCGGCGATGGCCCGCGCCGCCCAGAGGTAGCGGAAGTCGCGGACGCGCAGGGCGTGCGGCATCGCTGCCCTCCTCTCTTGGGGGATTATTCTCCCAAGAGACAACACGCACCAAATTATTCTGTCAAGATAGATATGTGGATCCTGTGGAACTGGGCCGGCGGCTGCGCGGCCGCCGGTCAGCCCTCGGCCGGACCGTCGCCTCGGTGGCCGCCGACGCCGCCCTGTCGGTGCCGTACGTCGCCAATCTCGAGAACGGGCGGGGCAACCCGACCATCTCCGCCCTCGACCGGCTCGCCGAGGCGCTCGGCACCCGGCTCGTCATCACCCTCGCCGACCCCGGCACGGAACCGGCCGTCCCCGCGCCGCCGCCGTCGCTGGTGGCGTTCACGCGGGGGCGGCGCTTCCGGCGGGAGGTGGGAGTGCTGGCGGGGCTGCTGGACGAGGACGATCGGGCGGTCCGCGCCATGCTCGCCGACGCCCTCGCCGCCGTCGCGGCGCCGCTGCGGCGGGACCTGAAGGAGAGGGACTGGGAGCGGCTGCTGGACGCGTTGGTGCTGATCCTCGGGCACCCGCCGGGGGAGTGACGGTCTCAGGTCAGCGCGTCGAGCGTGCGGTCTCAGGTCAGCGCGTCGAGCGCGTGGTCTCAGGTCAGCGCGTCGAGCGCGTGGTCTCAGGTCAGCGCGTCGAGTGCGCGGTCGACGTCATCCTCGGTCGTGTACACGTGGAAGCTGGCCCGCACCCTGCCCGCCCGCACCGCGGCCCGGATCCCCGCCGCCGCCAGTCGCTCGCCCGGGGCGTCCACCGCGACGATGGCCGTGTCGGACGGCTCCAGGCCGAGGCCAGCCCTGAAGCGGTTGGCGAGGCCCACGTCGTGGGCGCGGACGCGTTCGACACCGAGCTCGTTCAGCAACTCGATCGCGGGGGCGGCGCCGACGAAGGAGAACCAGGCCGGTGACAGGTCGAACGCCCGCGCGTCATCCGCCAGGCGCAGCGGCGGCCCATAGTAGGAGCCGCCCTCGTCGGCGCCGCCGTACCAGTTGGCGGCCAGCGGGCGCATGCGCTCCCGCACCCGCGGCGACAGGTAGGCGAACGCCGCCCCCCGCGGCGCCATGAGCCACTTGTACGCCGCGCAGGCCAGCACGTCCACGCCCTCGACGTCGACGGGCAACCAGCCGCAGGCCTGGGAGGCGTCGGCGATGACCAGCACGTCATGGGCCCGGGCGGCGGCCACGATGTCCGCCACCGGAGCGACGTACCCCGTGGCGGACTGCACCACGCTGAACGCCACCGCCGCCGTGTCACGCGTGATCGACTCCGCCACCCGGTCGGCCGGAACCGTCTCGACCTCGGCGGCCACGGCCCACGGGAACAGGTTGCTGGTGAACTCGATCTCCGGCACCACGACCTTGGCCCGCGGCGGCAGCGCCGTCGCCACGACGGACATGATCTGCGAAACGGTCGAACTCACACTCACGTCGGCGGGTCGGGCGCCGACGAGGCGCGCGAAAGCGGTCCGCGACCTGCCCACCGACGCGTCCCACGGCTGCCAGTCATTGCTGCCGTGCCGCCATTCGGTCAGGACGGCCTGCAACTCCTCGAAGGCACGGCGAGGGGGCAGACCGTAGGAGGCGGTGTTGAGCCAGCCCGGATCGGCGTCCCAGAGCTTGGCGGCAGCGGTGATGTCCATGAGATCAGCCTAGAACGGACGTCCGTGCACCAACCACGCGGCGTGCACCGGACCACGCGGCGTGCACCGGACCACGCCAGGTAGCCCGCCGTAGCGCTCCGCCGCCCGGCCGGAGGCCTCAGCGGGCGGCGCGTTGCCACAGCGCGGGCCAGCCGCCGTTGTCCAGCCAGGCGGCCGGGACCAGGAGCCCGCCGGCGGCCACCCGCTCCCGGAACACCTCCAGGTCGCCGCCCAGCTCCGCGGCGTCGGGAAACGCGCGCCGCCACGGCCCGTCCGGGTCCTCCAGGTCCGTACGGGGGAAGCCGGGTACGGTCACCTTGCCCGGCTCACTCACCGAGACGGCGGGTTCAACGAGAGGAGGCCAGGACGTGATCGCGACGACCAGCGCACAGAGCACCGCCGTGTCCGCGCGGCGGGCCACCTGGTGGGCGAGCACCGGATCCGAGGCCCGCGCCAGACGGCCGAGCGCGGCCCGGATCCTGCGGCCCACCAGCTCCATCGACCGGGCGGGCGCGATCTCCTCGTGCCGGGCGAGCCCGCGCAACGAGCCCGGCAGCGGCCCGTCGGCCAGCAGCAGGCCGAGCTGATCCGCATAGATGCGCAGGCCGGGGTCCAGCGCCGCCAGCGCCCGCTCCAGCGGCCGCGCCCCGGTGGCCCGCCACAGCGCCGCCAGGCCCACCACCGGCAGCCCGTTGCGGCAGACGCGCTCCATCCGCTCGGCGGAGAGCCTGCGCAGCGCCGTCAGCACCTCCGTCGGCGCGGGCGGAAGATCGGATGCGACCTCTGACCGGGCGGCGACGCCCGTACCGCTTCGGGCGTCTGGCCGGGCGGCG
>NZ_JBHSPA010000024.1:0-78601 GCF_042656245.1 Nonomuraea insulae | reverse complement strand
CGACACCACCTCTGGCCGGGCGGCGGCGTCCGTCCCGCTTCGGGCGTCGTGCAACACCTCCAGTGTGCGTAGGGCCGCCACCACGTCCGGAGACGTCATGGCGTCGCGCGTCAGCTCCGCCAGCGGCCCGCTGACCTCACGGAACGTGCGATTCGCCCGCCGCCGGGGCACCGGGCCGGCGTCGGGTACCCGTTCGTGTGCCGGCGCGGGGGCGGGCACGGGCACCGGGAGGGCGGCCACCCAGTCGGAAACCCGCCGGTGCAGGCCGGGCTCGGGCATGGCGTTGAACCTGGCCCGGATCTCGGCCATCCGCCAACCGCGGGCGCCGCGCGCCAGCTCGATGTTGACCACGATCCTGCCGTCCCCGTCACGCAACGCCACCAGCGCGCACTTCCCCTGCTCGGCCGCCTCGACGTAGTAGGGGGAGCCGATGCAGTTGCCCATGTACGACGACCACTGGGCCAGCATGCGCGCATCGCGGGCGCACTCCAGCCGCAGCTCGGTGCCGGGCAGGATCGTACGGTCCAGCGCGGCCAGCGGCTCGGGCAGCGGGAACGACACGGTGAGCGCCTGCGTGACCTCCAGGTCGGCGACCAGACTCGCGGCCAGCTCCTCCCAGGTCCGGCGCCCCCGTGCCGCCCGGCCCCCGAACGACACGAGGTGCGCCGCCCCGGCCAGGGCCGAGGGGATCGAGTCCAGCGCGGGCACGAGCCGCCCCTCCTCGTCCGGATCCGGTTCCCAGTCGGCGTAGGGGCAGGGGACGCCGTACTCGACCGTGGCCCGCTCGTGGCCGTTGAGCTGGGCGAGCGCGTCGGCGAGCTCGGCGTACCAGAGCAGGTCGCCGGCCGTCTCCTCCTCCTGCGCCGGTACGCCGGGCCGCGCCGCCAGCCTCTCCGTCAACGTCGCCCGCTCCCCGCCCACCGGCGGCTGGGCCCACTCGGCGGGGTCGCGCTGGACGGTGTAGCCGACGGTGCCCCGCCACTCGCGCATTGCCGCCGGCGACCAGCCGCGAAGCTGCTCATCGGCGTCCCCGAGCCGGTCGGTGACCGCCTCCATGACGACCTTCGCGTACTCGGCCGCCCTGGCCAGGCGCTGGTACACGTACTGCGCCGGAACGCCTTTCCGCCTCGCGGCCAGATCCCTGACGTAGCAGCCGGGACGGGCGGGCAGCCCGGCGAGCCCGGGAACCCGGCGGGCCGCGAGACCGGCCTCCTCCGGCCTGATGAGCGCCGCGGCGGCGGCGAGCTGAGCGGCGCACCGGGCCACGCCCTCCTCAGCGCCATGGTCGGCCACGGCGACGGCGGTACGCAGCAGCACCGTGGCGGCCAGCGCGTCGGCCATCGTGCGGCTCATGAACACCGTCCACTGCCACTGGGCGGGGAACCAGCGGGCCGCCTCGCCGAGCGACGGCTCATGTCCCAGTTCGGAGCGGATCTGCCGGATCAGCAGATCATCCTCGTGGGCGCTGTACCGGGTCCTCAGCTCCGCCAGCCTGCTCTGCCTGCCCTGCGTCGCCCGCAGCCGCCCCGCGCGCCTGCCCTCCTCCTGCCGGGCCGCCACCCGTTCCCACAGGTCGAGCAGCAGATCGAGCCTGCGCCTGCGCGGAAACCCCCCGAGCACCTGCGCAAGATGCCCAGCCATGGTCGAGGCCGCCGCCCGCGTCGGATCGACGACCGCCGTCCGCGTCGGATCGACGGCCGTCGGCGGGGCGGACGCGCCGAGGTTCAGGACGTGTACGAGCTGTTCGGCGCCCAGCACGCCGCTGGCCGCCGACGCGAGCTGGAGCGCCGCCCAGCGGCCGTCCGCGATGGCCTGGCTCGCCGCCGCGGCCACCGGCCTGGTCGCCTCCACACCGAACAGCGCCACCAGCACTCCCGCCCGGTCACCCAGCCGGTGCAGACCGTCCAGCCCCAGCACCTGCGCCGCGGCCAGCACGGCATCGCGCCGATCGCCCCGGGCCCCGTCCAGCCGGGCGGAGACGAAACCGGGGGACAACTCCACCCCGGCCCCCGCCGCCGTCACCCCGTCCCCCGAATCGCCCGAGACGAGCCGGGCCAGCGCCGCCACGGCGGGCCCAGGATCGGCATCACCCGGCCCGACGGCAACCGGAACTCCCGGCGCGGCGCCGCCCACGACGACATCACCCACGGAAGAGGGGTCATCGGTCACCAGCCGCCCGTGCACATCCCGGACCTGCTCGTCCCGCCCCGTCACCACCCCGAACGCCAGCCGCACCACACCCACATGATTCGGGCAACCACCCTCAACCGGCAACTGGGTATCGGGCCGGGCCTACGGCTCCGGCACCGCGCGACGGGCCCCGAGCACCTCGTGCAGTTCCGCCGAGCAGCGGGCCAGCTCCGCCGCATGCACCCCCCGCCCCAGCGTGCGCGGCCGGGGGACGGGCACCTCCACGACCGTGAGGACGCGACCGGGACGCGGCGTGAGCACCACCACCCGGTCCGCCAGCAGCACCGCCTCCTCGATCGAGTGCGTCACCAGCACGACCGTGCCCGCGTGCTCCATGTGAATCTGCTGCAGCTCGATCGACAACTCCTCCCGCGTCAGAGCGTCGAGCGCGGAGAACGGCTCGTCCAGCAGCATCACGCGCGGGCGCTGGATCAACGCCCGGCACAATGCCACCCGCTGCTGCATCCCGCCCGACAACTCGTGCGGCAACCGCCGCTGGAACGCCTCCAGCCCCACCATCTCCAGCAGCTCGCGCGCCCGCTCCACGTGCTCCCGCCTGGGCCAGCCGAACATCTCGACCGGCAGCAGCACGTTGTCGAGCACGGTACGCCACGGCAGCAGCGCCGGCCGCTGGAACACCATGGCCACGTCGCGGCGCGGCCTGACCACCGGATCGCCGCCCACGCGCAGCTCACCTGAGGTGGCCGTCAGCAGGCCCGCGACGAGCCTCAGCAACGTGGACTTGCCGCAGCCGGAACGGCCAACGACCGCCACGAACTCCCCGTCGGCCACGTCGAGATCGACCTCGCGCAGCGCCTCCACCGCGCCCCGCCGCCCGCCGAACACCTGGGACACCCCGCGCAGCCGGATCACCCTGGCGACCTCCCCACCGGTGCCGCAGCGCCCGATCGAACCGCCGGCGCCCGCGTCGGAGCGTCAGATCCGATGGTAATTGACGATCGCCCCGCGAAACATTGACCGATCCGTGTGGTCCGTCATGATTCAGAGCATGAGGCGACTGCCCCGCGTCATCACGATCACCGCCATCGTCGCGACCTTCTCCCTCCCCGCCGCCTGCGGCTCGGCGCAGAAGGAGCCCGCCCGCCCGGCGGCCGACCGGGTCACCTACGTCACCGGATTCGGCATGTTCGGCCGGGAGGCGTACGTGTACGTCGCCCAGGACAAGGGCTACTTCCGCGAGGCCGGCATCGAGGTCAGCGTGCAGCCGGGCACGGGCAGCGGCGAGAACATGGCCGCGCTCGCCGGCGGCCGGGCCCACTTCTCGCCCATCGACTTCACCGCCATGCTGCTCACCGCCGGCAGCGGCAGGCAGACCGGCACGGTCGCGGTGGCGGCCATCCACCAGCGCACCCTGGCCGCGCTCATGACGCTCGGCGACAGCGGCATCAGCAAGCCCAAGGACCTGGAGGGCAAGACCGTCGGCGACACGGCCACCTCGGTGATCGCCATGATGTTCCCCACGTACGCCAAGCTCACCGGCATCGACCGGGACAAGGTCAAGTGGGTCAGCCTGCAGCCGACTCAACTGGCCGCCAACCTGGCCTCAGGTCAGGTGGACGCGATCGGCCAGTACGTGGTCGGCCAGCCCACCGTGCGCAACGCCGCCAAGGGCGAACAGGTCACGGTCCTGCCATTCGGCGACGTCATCACCGACATGTACGGCTCCGCCCTGAACACCTCCGCCAAGCTCGCGAGCAGCGACCCCGACCTGGTCAAACGGTTCACCACCGCCCTGCTCAGAGGACTGGCGTACGCGGTGGAGCACCCCCAGGAGGCCGCCCGCATCCTGCTCGCGCACCAGCCCGCCCAGAACGCCGAGGCGGCGGCTGCCGAGCTGACCTTGATGGCCCCCTACGTACGCCCGGCCGGCAGCGACCCGATGGGCACGATGAGCAGGGAACGCGTCGAGCGCGCGATCACCGTGCTCCGCACGGCGGGAGCCTTCCAGGGCCAGGTGACACCGGAGTCCGTGGTCTCGTTCGACCTGCTCCCCAAGGGCTGACCCCGTGCAGCCCGCCGGGGAGGAGGACCGCTCACCACCGCGAGTGGCCCGCGGAGCCGCCCTGACCACACCGGGCCCGGTCCGCGGGGATGTCGTGACCGCAGTCGGCTGGTCCACCCTGGGCATGGTCGTCGCGATCGGCGCCTGGGCCCTGGTCGCCTCGGCGTTCGCGATCCCGGAGATCATCCTGCCCTCGCCCGCCGGCGTGGTCGCCGCCTTCCTGCGCCTGCCCGCCTACCTGCTGGAACAGGCCGCCATCACGCTGGGCGAGACCGTGCTCGGCTTCACCCTTTCCGTGGGCTGCGGCCTGCTGATCGGGATGGCGATCGCGGCCTGGCGGGTGGCGGAGCTGATGTTCTCGCCGCTGCTGGTGGCCTTCAACGCCGTGCCCAAGGTGGCGCTGGCGCCGCTGCTGGTCGTGTGGATGGGCTTCGGGCAGCAGCCCAAGGTGGTCATGGCGCTGCTGGTGTGCTTCTTCCCCGTCGTGTTGTCGGTGGCCGGCGGGCTGACCTCGACGCCGCCGGAACTGGTGGAGCTGGCCAGGTCGCTGGACACCCCGCGCCTGCGTACGTTCGTGAAGATCCGTTTCCCCGCCGCGCTGCCGCAGATCTTCGTCGGGCTGAAGGTGGCGATGCCGCTGGCCTCGGTCGGCGCGGTGATCGGCGAGTTCAGCGCGGGCGACGCGGGGCTCGGCTTCGTGATCGTGCAGGCGGGGGGCAGCGCCGACACGGCGCTCGCGTTCGCCGCCATCGCGCTGCTCGGCGTCATGAGCATCGTGCTGTTCTACGCCCTGGTGCTGGCCGAGCGCCTCCTGCTGCCCTGGGTCAGGGAGACGACCGCGGCGCGCTGACCAGGTCAAAGGGCTCTCACCTCGGCCGATCCTCATAAGTTATATCTAATCGCCTATTGACATAACTAATCGCTACAACCAGTATTCTTGCATGTCAGAACGTGACCTCCTCCTCCATGTGAAGATCCGCAGGGCGCTGGAGGCACGTATCCGCAGCGGCCAGTGGGGCCCGGGAACCCGGATCCCCACCGAGGTCGAGCTCTGCGAGGAGTTCGAGGTCTCGCGCATCACCGTGCAGCGAGCCCTGCGCGACCTCGCCGACGCCGGGCTCATCGTGCGCTTCCGCAGGCGCGGCAGCTTCGTGGCCCAGGCGATCGGCCAGCACAACCTGCTGCGCTTCACCGGCCTGCTGATCCAGGGCCCGGAGACGCACGGCGACCATCGGGTCGTCACGGCACAGGTGCTGCCCGCCCACGCGGCGCGGCTGCGGCTGCCGGGCGTGCCCGATGAGGAGGCGGTCGTCCAGATGGAGCGCCACAAGCTGGGCGCGGATGGCAACGTGATCAACACCGAGGTGCACGTGCTGCCGTTCCGGCTGGCGCCCGATCTGCTCGACCAGCCGTTAGGACCGTTGACAACTCATGCGTACCTGCGCGACCGCGGGGTCGAGCTGGTGCGGGCGAGGCTGTACGTGGAGCCGTACGCGCTCAGCGAGGCCGAGGCGGAGCTGTTCGGGCTGCCCGTGGGCGCCTCCGTCTTCCGCTGGACGCGCGAGACCTGGACACGCCGCGGCGAGATCGCGGAGCTCCTGGAGGAGGTCGTCCCTCCCAGGTCCGACCGTTTCTACGTGGAGACCGACCTGAGCGGCTCCGCCGAACACAGCTGAACCACCCCCCGACCCCCCCGCCACGGTCGCCGGCCGTGCCCCCCGTCATGCCTGGAAGGAGCGTTCCAATGACCAGTGTCGCCGTCGTCGGCACCGGAGCCGTTGGTTCGATGGTCCTGTGGAGGCTGGCCGCGCGCGGCATCCCCGCGGTCGGTTTCGATGCCTACGCCCCAGGCCATGACCGTGGTGCGGCGGGCGGGGAGTCGCGGATCTTCCGCACCGCGTACAAGGAGGGCCCGGAGTACGTGCCCCTGCTGCGCGAGGCTCGCGGCCTGTGGTCGGAGCTGGAGCGGGCGGCGGCACAGCGGCTGCTGACGCCGGTCGGCGGCGTGACGGTCGGCCCGCGCGAGCATCCCAAGGTGGCCGCGGTGCTGGCCGCCGCGCGTGCTTTCGACCTGCCGGTCGAGGTCCTGACCGGTCAGGACGCGCGGGACAGGGTGCCCGAGCATCCGCTGCGCGACGGCGAGGTCATGGTCGTCGACCCCGACGCCGGGTATCTGCGCCCTGAGCCCGCCGTGGTCGCCGCCGTGGCGGTGGCCGAACGGGCGGGCGCCCGCGTGGCCCGCTACACCCCCGTCACCGAGGTGCGCCAGGACGCCGACGGCGTCACCGTCGTCACCGCCGGCGGCGAGCGGCGTTTCACCCACGCCGTCGTGGCTCCGGGCCCGTGGGCGAAGTAGCTGCTGCCGCAGGCGCCCATCGTCGTCAAGGCGATCACCTCGACCTGGTTCCCGCGCCGCGACGACACCCTGTTCGGCCCTGAGACGTGCCCGATCGCCATCCGCGTCGGCGAGCCCGCCTACTCCTGCTTCCCCTCGGTGGACGGCGCCGGTGTCAAGGTCAACCTGCACGTGCCGTGGCGGGAGATCGACTCGCCCGAGTCGCTGGAACGCAGTGTTCCCGTCGCGTACGTCGAGCAGGTGTCGGAGGCGGTCGCCGCGACGCTGCCCGGGTTGCGGCCCGACCCGGTGCGCGTGGCCACCTACGCCGACGCGTTCACCCCCGACGGCCACGGACTGCTCGGCCGGCAGGGCCGCGTCGTGGTCGCCGCCGCGTTCAGCGGGCACGGTTTCAAGCTCGCCCCCGTCTTCGGCGACGTCGTCGCCGATCTGGTCGAGACCGGCGGCACCGCCCGCGCCATCGGCCATCTTGCCCCGAATCGCCCCCTTCGGAGGTCACCATGAAAGCCAGGTCTCTGACCGCCGCGCTCGCGGCCGGGACTCTCACCCTCACCGCCTGCGGTGCGCCCACCCCCTCTGCCGCCCCGGGCACACTGGTCGTCGCCGGGTACGGCGGCTCCTACGAGGAGGCGTTCAAGGAGTCGGTCATCCCCGGCTTCGAGAAGTCCTGCTCCTGCAAGGTCAGTTACATCGCCGGCAGCTCCACCGACACCGTGGCCAAGCTCAAGGCCCAGCAGTCCGCCCCGCAGATCGACGTCGCGCTGATCGACGACGGCGTGCAGAACCAGGCCGTCGAGCAGGGCCTGCTGGCCGCGCTCGACCCGAAGGCGGTCACGAACCTGCCCAAGGTCATCGACCTGGCCCGCCTGCCCGGCGATGTCGGGGTCGGCTTCTCGCTGAACGCCACGGGCATCGCCTACAACACCGACTACTACGCCAAGAACGGCCTGCCCGCCCCCAAGAAGCTGGCCGACCTGGCGGACGCCAAGCTCAAGGGCAAGCTGGTGATGCCGTCGATCACGCAGACGTACGGGCTGGGCGCGCTGCTCATCGCGGCCAAGGTCGGCGGCGGCTCCGAGAACAAGATCGACCCCGGCTTCGCGGGAGTCAAGCCGATCGCGGCCAACGCCGTCACCTTCGACACCACGGCGGATGTGTCCAACTACTTCCTGCAGGGCCAGGCCGTGGCCTCGATCTGGGGTAACTCGCGGGTGCAGACGCTGGCCAAGAAGGGTTACCCGATCGAGTTCGTCTACCCGGAGGAGGGCGCGCTGCCGCTGATCGCCACGGTGAACGTGGTGAACAAGGCGCCGCACGCCGACCTGGCGCAGAAGTTCGTCAACGCGCTGCTGGAGCCGTCCGCGCAGCAGGCGATGGCCGCCTCCAACTTCAACGGCCCGGTCGTCGAGGGCGTCAAGCTCGATGCCGCGCTGGCGGCCAAGGTGGTCGGCCAGGATCGGGCCGCCGAGCTGCGCAAGCTCGACTGGGCTGTGATCAACAAGAACCGTTCCGCCTGGACGGATCGCTGGAACAAGGAGATCGAGACCTCATGACAAGGCTGCTCGCCGCCGCGCTGGCCCTCATCGGCCTGACGGCCTGCGCCCCGCCAAGCCCGACCGCCTCGGCGGGCAAACTCGTGGTGGCGGGGTACGGGGGCTCCTACCAGCAGGCCTTCGAGCAGGCCGTGCTGCCGGACTTCGAGAAGACGTGCGGCTGCCAGGTCACCTACATCGCCGGCAGCTCCACCGACACGGTGGCCAAGCTGAAGGCGCAGAAGGACGCGCCGCAGATCGACGTCGCGCTGATCGACGACGGGCCGCAGGCCCAGGCGGCGGAGGCGGGGCTGCTGGCCCCGCTGGACCCGGCCGCCGTGACCCGGCTGCCGAAGGTGGAGAAGGTGGCCAGGCTCGCCGGGGACGTGGGAGTCGGGTTCGCGATGACGGCGACGGGGCTGGCGTACAACAGCAAGTGGTACGCCGACAATGGCCTGCCCGCGCCCAAGAAGTTGTCCGACCTGGCGGACCCGAAGCTCAAGGGCAAGGTCGTGCTGCCGTCGATCAGCAACACCTACGGCGTGGGCGCGCTCATGCTGGCGGCCCGTGAAGGGGACGGCTCGGTCGAGTCGGGCTTCGCGGGCATCAAGAAGGTCGCGGCCAACGCCTTCACCTTCGACACCACGGCCGACGTGTCCAACTACTTCCTGCAGGGGCAGGCGGTGGCCTCGGTCTGGGGCGGGTCCCGGGTGGAGACGCTGGCGGACAAGGACTTCCCGATCAAGTTCGTGTATCCGGAGAAGGGGGCCATCCCGCTGCTGGCCACCGCGAACGTCGTCAACAAGGCGCCGCACGCCGACCTGGCGCAGAAGTTCGTCAACGCGCTGCTGGAGCCGGCGATCCAGCAGAAGCTGGCCGCCGAGGGCTACGACGGGCCCACGGTGTCCGACGCCACGCTCGACGCCGCGCTGGCCAAGCGGGTGGTCGGCTCGGAGCAGGCGGCCGGCATGACGCCGCTGGACTGGAAGGACGTCAACGGTCAGCGCGCCGCCTGGACCGACCAGTGGACCAAGGAGGTCGAGCAGTGACGAGCAGCACCACCGAGGCGCCGGCGGAGACCGCCGTCCGGCGCGGGCGATTGCGCCTGGACGGTGTGCGCAAGGTGCTGGGCGGCAAGGAGGTCGTCTCCGCCGTGGACCTGGAGACCGAGCCGGGCGAGTTCCTCACCCTGCTCGGCCCGTCCGGCTGCGGCAAGACGACCACCCTGAACATGATCGCCGGTCATCTGTCCGCCGACGGCGGCCTGATCGAGGTGGACGGCCGCGACATCACCGCGGTCCCGCCGCACCGCCGCTCCATGGGCATGGTCTTCCAGTCCTACGCCCTGTTCCCGCACATGACGATCGCCGACAACGTGGCCTTCGGCATGCGCATGCGCAAGGTCGCGGGCGAGCGGCGCAAGAAGCGGGTCGCCGAGGTGCTGGAGATGGTGGGCCTGGACGGCATGGCCGGGCGGCACCCGCGTCAGCTCTCCGGCGGCCAGCAGCAGCGCGCCGCGCTGGCCAGGGCACTGGTGATCGAGCCCGACCTGCTGCTGCTCGACGAGCCGTTCTCCAACCTCGACGCCCAGCTCCGGGTACGCCTGCGCGACGAGGTCTCCGCCCTCCAGCGCCGCATCGGCACCACCACGATCCTCGTCACCCACGACCAGGAGGAGGCCCTGGCGGTCTCCGACCGGATCGCGGTCATGGCCGACGGCGTCATCCACCAGCTCGACCGGCCGCGGGAGGTCTACCTGCGGCCCGCCACGGACTTCGTGGCCCAGTTCATCGGCGAGGTCAACGCCCTCGACGGCACCGCCGCGGGAGGCGGCACCTGCGAGGTCGCCGGCCAGAAGGTGGCGGCGACCCCCGTCGGGGAGCCGCCGGCCGAGGGCACCGCGGTGCGCGTGTACGTGCGGCCCGAGGTCGTGCGCGTGAACACCGAAGGCGAGGGGCTGCGCGGCACCGTCCGCGAGACGCGCTTCCTCGGCTCGCGCATCCGCTGCGTGGTGGACACCCCGGCGGGTGAGGTGACGGCGGCGCTGCCGTTCGACGCGCAGGTTCCCGCGGCGGGGGAGGAGGTGACCTGCGCATGGCGGCCGTCGGACGCGTCGCTGGCAACTCGCTGAGGCGCCCGCGCTGGCGCACGGGCCTGCTGCTCGCGCTGCCCGCCATCGTGATCTTCGCGCTGCTGTTCGTGGCGCCGCTGTTCACGCTGGTGGCCAACAGCTTCAGAACGCAGGCGGGCGCGTTCACGCTCGGCAACTACGCGCGCTTCCTCGGCGACCCGTTCTACCGGGACGTCCTGTGGAACACGCTCAAGGTCGCCGCCCTGACCACGATCGGCTGCCTGGCCGTCGGCTACCCGTTCGCCCTGTACATGCGGGGTTGCTCCGCGCGGGTCCGCAACTGGTTGTCGCTGCTCCTGCTGTCGCCGCTGCTGATCAGCATGGTCATCCGCGCGTACGGGTGGCTCGTGGTGCTCGGGCCCAACGGCCCCGTCGCCGCCGTGATCAAGTGGTTCGGGCTCACCCCGCCGCAACTCCTGTACAACGACACCGCCGTGCTCATCGGCATGGTGCACGTGATGCTGGCGTACATGGTGTTGCCGCTCATGGGCAGCCTGGACCGGATCGACCCGACGCTCGTGCCCGCCGCCAAAGGCCTGGGAGCGCCCGGGTGGAGCTGTTTCTGGCGGATCACGCTGCCGCTCTCCGCGCCCGGCATGCTGGCCGGGGCCATGATCGTGTTCAGCCTCACCGCCTCCAGCTTCGTCACCCCGGCGATCCTGGGCGGCCCGAAGGTCAAGCTCATGCCGTACTTCGTCTACACGCAGGCCACCACGACCCTCGACTGGCCGTACGCGGCCGCGATCGGCTTCGTGCTCGTGGTCGTCACGACCGGGCTGCTGCTCGGCTACTCGCGGCTGCTGCGGCGGGGCCAGGGGGATGTGGTGTTCGGATGAGGCCGATCCGGGTGCTCGGCGGCGCGTTCACGGTGCTGGTCGGACTGTTCCTGATCGCGCCCGTCGCGGTCACCGTGGCCTCCTCGCTGACCGCGACCTCGTACGTGACGTTCCCGCCGCAGGGGATCACGCTGCGCTGGTACGCCGAGGTGTTCAGCAAGCCCGAGTTCCTGTCGTCGTTCGCGCTCAGCGCGGTCGTGGCGGTGGCCGCGGCGGCGATCTCCGCGGTCGTGGGGCTGGCCGGCGGGCTGGCCATCCACCGCCACCGCTTCCCTGGCCGGGCCGCCCTGGAGGCGGTGCTGTCCAGCGCGTTCGCGGTGCCCACGATCGTGCTGGGCATCGGGCTGCTGCAGTGGTTCGCGCAGATGGGGCTCGCCTCCAGCCCGTTCACGCTGCTGCTGGCCCACCTGGTGCTGACCGTCCCCTACGCGGTGCGGCTGGTCCTGGCCGGGCTGGCGGGCCTGGACCGCTCGGCGGAGAAGGCCGCGGCCGGGCTGGGGGCGCCGCCGTTCCTGGTGTTCTGGCACGTGACGCTGCCCGCCGTGCGCGGGGCGCTGATCGGGGGCGCGTTCTTCGCCTTCATCACCTCTTTCGACGACCTGACGGTGGCGCTGTTCGTGGTCACGACCGACCTGCAGACGCTGCCCGTACGGATCTTCAGCTACATGCAGTACGACTACGACCCCACGGTCACCGCCATCGGCACCCTCATGGTGCTGTTCGCGCTGATAGCGGTCGCCGTCATCGAACGTTTCGTCGGCGTCGCCAAGCTGTTCGGCGCCAACGAGGACCACAAGTGAAAGGAGCCAGCGTGCGAGTCGTCGTCATCGGTGCGGGGGTGGTCGGATCCGCGGTCGCGGCCGGTCTCACCCGGCGCGGCGCGCAGGTCACGGTGCTGGAGGCGCGTACCCCGGGGGCCGGTACGACGTCCACCTCGGTCGCGTGGATCAACGCCAACAACAAGACCCCGAAGGAGTACTTCGACCTCAACCACGCCGCCGTCTGGGCTCACCATCAGCTGCCCGGCGACTGGTTCTTCCCCACGGGCAACCTCGAATGCGCGGTCACCGACGAGCACAAGCAGCTCCTGGAGACCCGCGTCGGCCGCCTGCTGGACATGGGTTACCCAGTCGAGCGGGTGAGCGCCAGGCGGGCGCTCGCCCTGGAGCCCGACCTGGTGCCCCCGCCGCCCGGCACCGAGTACGTGTTCTTCCCCGGTGAGGCGTACGTTCAGCCGCTGCGGCTGCTCGGCCGCCTGCTCGGGGAGGCCCGCGACGGCGGCGCCACGCTCGAGTGCGGGGCCGAGGTCACCGCCATCGAGACGTCCTCCTCGGGCGTGAAGGTGACGCTGGCCGACGGGCGCACGTTCGCCGGCGACGTGGTGGTGACCTGCACGGGACGCTGGACCCAGCAGGTGGCGGCGCTGGCCGGGGCCACGGTCCCGATGCTGGACCCGGCCGTGTCCGGCACGGTCACCAACGGTTTCCTGGTCACGACCACCCCGGTGCCCGCCCGCCTGTCACGGGTCCTCACCACCGCCGCGCTCAACCTCCGCCCGGACGGGGGCGGGCGGATGTTGCTGCAGTCCCTGCCTCTGGACGGCCTGGCCGACCCGGCCACGCCGGTGCCCGCCGAGGTCCTCACGGAGATCCTCACCCTGCTGCCCGGCGTTCTGCACGGCACGGAGGGCGCCTCGGTCGAGCGGGCCGTCGTGGGCCAGCGGGCGATGCCCGGTGACGGCCTTACGGTGGCCGGCTTCGCCGACGCGGAGCGGCGGGTGTACACGGTGGCCACGCACAGCGGGGTCACGCTGGCGCCGCTGCTGATGTCGGAGGTGGCGGCCGAGGTGTTCGGCACGGAGTCGGAGCTGCTGTCCCCGTTCCGCCCCGCCCGCTTCACCGACGGCACCGCCGGCCCGGCCCCGACCCCGGCCCGCCGGCCCGGCCAGCAGTAATTTCAACCCCCAGGCGGTTGAACAGGTATGCCTGACCCCCGCCTGGGATCCTCGACGGCCCGCCTGGGATCCTCGTCGGCGCGACGTCCGCCACCGGGCTGTCACCGGCCGCCAGGACCGGGCTGTCACCGGCCGCCAGGACCGGGCCCTCACCAGCCGCCAGGACCGGGCCCTCACCGGCTGCCAGGGCCGGAGCGGCGAACCGTGATCACCGCCGTTGTCAGGCGGGCCTGCCCAGGCGGGGGCGGCCCAGCAGCCCGAGCAGCAGTGGTGCCACCCGGTCGAGCGGGACGATGTGGTCGACGGTCCCGATCCTGTCGATGACCGCCTCCGGCATGCCGAAGGCGTGGCTGGTGTCGGCGTCGGTGGTGATGACGGTGCCCCCGAAACGATGCACGGCGGTGGACCCCGTCGCGCCGTCGTTGCCCCTGCCCGACAGGACGACCGCGATGACGTCAGGGCCCGCCGCCACGGCCAGGGTGGCCAGCAGCAGGTCCGCCGAGGGCCGGGAGGGCGGGTACGGCCCTGAGGCGATGAGGGCCAGGCGACGGTCCCTGGTGACGAGCAGGTGCCGGCCCGACGGCGCGACCGCGACGTGCCCGGAGACGAGCGGCTGGCCGTCGTACGCCGCTGAGACGGGCATGGCGGTCAGCTTGCCCAGGATGGCCGGCAGGACGCTCTTGTAGTCGGGCGATACGTGCTGCAGCACGATGACCGCGGCGCCCAGGTCCGATGGCAGCGCGGACAGGACCAGGCCGGCGGCGGCGAGCCCGCCGGCGGAGGACACGATCGCGACGACCGGGGATGCCCCGATGGGCAGGGGGACAGGCTCCGGCGGCCCTGTTGCGGAGACCATGTCGGTCCTCCTTCGCGGGAGATGGCTCCCCCCTCATTCCACCGCAGGTCAGGCTCTCATGGGTAGAGCCATTGGTTCTGGAATCTCCCCTTTCGTCCGCTGGGGCGCGATCATGCCGCCGCCCAAGGGCCTCGCAGGCTTACAAACGACGGCGGGTGGCGGTGGAGGCACCGAAAACGCTCCCCTTGACAGACGCTGACTTTACGATCAAATTAGGCAAGGCTTGCCTAACTAAAGCATTCGGGGAGGACTTGCCGCAATGGACGGGATCGAAGGAGCCATCGCCTCGGTGCCCGGCGCGGCCTGGGGGATCGGGGCGGCCGTGTGCGCCGCGCTGTCCGAGGCCGGGGTGCTGCGGCCCGAGGCGTACGACGTGGCTTGCGGCCACAAGGACACGACCCAGCCGGGACCGATCGCCGACATCGGTGCGATCGTCGCGGCCCGACTCAAGGAGACAAACCTGTGAACCCCTTCGACGACCCTGACGGCGAGTTCTACGTGCTGGCCAACGACGAGGAGCAGCACTCCATCTGGCCCTCCTTCGCCGCCGTGCCCGACGGCTGGTCGGTGCGCTTCGGCCCCGACGCCAGAGCCGCCTGCCTGGCCTACGTCGCCGCGACCTGGACGGACCTGCGCCCCCGCAGCCTGCGCCGGTAAGGGGCGCGATACTCGCCGTCCACGTCACGGCGATGTGCATGAACGGCCCGGACGCGACCGTGCTGCCCGCGCTGTTCGCCATCGCGACTGAATTCGGCGTGCCCCCGGCGGCACTCCGTGCGAAGGTTCACCAGCGAATCTACATTGTAAAGGCGTGGGGCTGGTGACCGCCTGGTTGGCGCGGACCGGGCGGTCTCCAGTCCCACGCCCTTTGAATCATCCGGCGGCGAGGGGGATGAGCCCGCCGATCGCATGACCATGGAAAGACGAGGAGCCCGCATTGGCCAGAGGGAACCTGAACAGCACCAGGATCAAACCCCGGACCTCCGAACTGCTCATCCTGCGCGTGCTGCGCCGTGAGCGCCTCTCACCGCACTTCGCCCGCGTCACCCTCGGCGGAGGGGATGCCAAGAGTTTCGTGCCCATGGGGTACGACCAGTGGTTCCGCCTCTTCCTGCCCGTCTCCGAGGACTCGCTGACGCGCCTGCCGCCCAAGCTCACCACCCTCAGCTACGCCAAATACCTGACGATCTCCAAGGCCTCCCGCCCGGTGCTGCGCAACTATTCGGTACGGGCCTACCGCCCCGAGGGCCCCGAGATCGACGTGGACTTCGTCCTGCACGGCTCGGCCGCCGATGGCACGGCGGGGCCCGCCGCGGCGTGGGCCGAGACGTGCGAGCCGGACGACAGCGTGGCGATCATCGACGAGGGCATCGGCTTCAACCCGCCGCCCGAGACGCGGCGGGTCGTGCTGGCGGCCGACGAGAGCGGGCTTCCGGCGCTGGCGGGCATCCTCGCCTCCCTGCCGCCCGGCACCCGGGGGCACGCGTTCGCCGAGGTCCCCTCGCCGGAGGACCGGCTGCCGCTCGACGTGCCCGAGGGCGTGGAGCTGACCTGGATCGTGCGCGAGGGCCCCGCCGCCGCGCCCGCCGCTGTGCCCGCCCCCGTGCCCGCCACCGCGCCCGCCCCCGTGCCCGGCGCCGGCGTCCTGGACGCCGCGCGGGCGCTGCCGCTGTCCGGGGAGCCGTTCTACGGCTGGGTGGTGGGGGAGTCGGCGCTGCCCGCGGCGCTGCGGCGGCACTGGGTGCGCGGCGGGGTGCCGAAGGAGCACATCATATTCTGCGGGTACTGGCGCAGGCGGTGACCTTCACCGCCTGCGCATCCCGGCAGCACCCCGGCCCGCGCACACCGTTCTCCCTTGTGAAGGGTGGATCCGTCAGGCGGTGCCGTGGGGGTTGTCGATGACGTACCGCCATCGGCCGTCGGGGCCGCGTCGTACGACGTCGGTGGCGGTGCCGCTCAGGTCGATCTCGCTGCCGTCGCGGGCGGTGCCGCGCATCGACCAGTCCACGATGAGCAGGGCGATGTCGCCGGCGACGTAGGCGTGGCGGGGGCGCGTCTCGATGGGCAGGCCGAAGCTCTGCAGGTGACGGTTGGCGGCCACGCGGTCCTGTCCGGTGACGGGGTGACCGGGCACGGGGACGAGTACGGCGTCGTCTTCGTAGACGTGGTCGAGCGCGGTGGGATCACCGGTGTTCATGGCCGCAACGAAGCGGGCGGCAGGGCTGCCGGGGTCGCCGGCGAGGATCACGCGAGGCTGCGGAATGTCATGACTACTCATGACAAAATGATCATATCACATTCCTAGAGCCCGGCTCATGATCCGGAATTGTCGTGGGGGCTCGATAACGTCCTGACCATGGCTGACACGGTGATGGTGAGGGATCCGCTGTCCGGCGGCGTGGCTGTCCGGCGGCTGGACGACGCTGGGCGGCTGGACCGTGCGGTCGTCATCGACGCGGTGGTGGGGCGGCTGCTGTGTCCCGGGGCGCCGGTCGAGCTGGTGCGCCTGCACGATCGGCTCGACCTCTCCCTCGATGAGTCGGCCGCCTGCGCCGGGGCCTATGCCAGGCTGGTGCCCGCCGGGCCGGTCGAGGCGGCCTCGCTGGCGGTGGCCCAGTTATGGCGGCTGGAGGAGGCGGGGCTGCTGGGGGAGGAGCTGTTCGCCGGGGTGCTCCGGGCGCTGGCGTCGCGGCCGGAGCGGAAGTTGCTGCGCGATGCCCTGTCGTGGGCGGGTGACGCGGTGTTGCGTGATGCGGGGCGGGCGGATGCCGTCCTGGAGGCGATGGCGCTGATCTTCGGGCAGGACACGGTGGCGTTGCAGGAGCGCGCCGTGCGGCTGGCCGTCTCGCTGGCGCCGCAGGCGGGGCCGGCCGGCCGCGAGGCTGTCCTTCGGGCGGCGGCGGCACTGCCCCTCGAACTGCGGGAGAAGGTCGCCACGGTCTTCGGACGTTAGAAATGGTTGTCCGCTCTCTTCGGAGCAGAGCCACCAGCGAGGTGATATGCCGGGTTCCGCTGTCGGTGAAGGTGTTCTGCCGTGGGCGATGAGGGGGTGCCACGGGTCGCCTGAGCAAGGAGGGTGAGGCCACAGGCAACAGGCCGACGGCGGAGAGGCGGTGGCGTCATGGTGATCGCGCGAGTGGTGGGGCCCGGCGAGTGGCGGGCGGACGAGGTCCGGGGCGATGACTGGAAGGTCCGGCTCGACGACGGGCATCGGAGGGAGCTGCTCGCCGCGGTGCGGGCGGCGGAGGGCGAGGTCAGGCGGGAGGGGTTCGCGTTGCCGACGCTGGGTCCGGTGTTGCGGCGGGTTCGCGGGGATTTGGTGGGCGGGCGCGGGTTCGTGCTGGTGCGGGGCGTGCCCGTCGAGGAGATGAGTGAGCGGGAGTGCGAGGTCGCGGCGGCGGGTCTGGCGTGCCATGTGGGTGAGGTCGTTCCGCAGGGGCCCGGGCGGGCGCCGTTGATGCATGTACGTGACACGGGCGCGGATCCGGCCGAGGGCCGGACGCGGAGCTATGAGCATCGTGCGCGGCTGGGTTTTCACAGCGATCCGACCGATGTGGTGGCGTTGTTGTGTGTGCGGCCGGCGAAGTCGGGGGGCTTGAGCGCGATTGTGAGTTCGGTGGCGGTGCACAACGAGATCGTGCGGCTGCGGCCGGATCTGGCGGAGGTGCTCTATCGGCCGTGGTGGCACGATCGGCGTTCTGGTGATGGGCCGGAGAGTTTCTTCGAGAAGCCGATCTGCGTGCCGCGGGAAGGGGGCGGGGTGTCGATGTCCTACGGCCCTGACTACCTGCGTTCGGCGTTGCGGGGTGCGAGTGTGCCGCCGTTCTCCCGGGAGCAGGCGGAGGTGATGGAGATGCTGGATCGGCTGACGAATGATGCGCGGTTCGTGCTGACGATGGATTTCCGCGAGGGGGATATGCAGTTTCTGAACAACCATGTGGTGCTGCACAGCCGGACGGCATTTGAGGATTATCCGGAGGAGGGGCGGCGGCGTCATCTCTTGCGTTTGTGGCTTGCCGCCGCGGAGTGAGCTTGGTCGCGGGTGGGTGGGACGTCGGTTAGTGTTCTTGCACGACGCGCATCGATGCGCGTCGTGCATCTTTGTAAGGTGGGTCCTCAGTGAGAGGCCCCCTCAAGAACAGGACGTGCTGATGGCCGACGACAGCCTGACCGAGGAAGCTCCGAGCGCGAGCACCACGGCGATGCGGCGGATCCTGCCGCCGGACATGGTGGAGCGCGGGCGCTGCCCGTTCGATCCGCCGCCCGGTCTGCGGGGCAAGGACGCGGTCCGGCCGTTGGATCTGCTCAATGGCGCGCGGGCGTGGCTGGTGACGGGGTTCGAGGAGGCCCGTACGGTGCTGTCGGACGCGCGGTTCAGCGCCGACAAGATGCGCCATCGGGACGCGACGTCGCTGCAGCCGCACGAGGTGGCCGCGATGGAGGCGGCGCAGCCGCCGAAGGCGGAGATGCCGGAGCGGGAGGACGGGCTTTTCGTCTTCATGGACCCGCCGGAGCACACCCGGCTGCGGCGGCTGCTGACGGGCCAGTTCACGGTGCGGCGGATGCGGGAGCTGGAGTCGCGGGTCACGGAGATCGCGGTCGAGCACATCGAGGCGATGAAGGCGGCGGGCACGGAGGCCGACCTGGTGCCGGCGTTCGCGTTGCCGCTGCCGTCGCTGGTCATCTGCGAGCTGCTGGGCGTGGACTACGCCGACCGTGCGGAGTTCCAGGAGCGTACGGCGGTCGGGCTGAACGCGAACTCGACCCCGCAGGAGCAGGCCGCGGCGCGCGCCGAGCTGTATGCGTACATGCGGCGGCTGGTGGCGGGCAAGCGCTCCAACCCCGCCGACGACCTGCTGTCCGGGCTCATCCACGACGCCCAACCGCCCCTCACGGACGCGCAGCTGACCGATGTCGCGCTCGTCCTGCTCAACGCGGGCCATGAGACCACGGCGAACATGCTGGGTCTGGGCACGTTCGCGCTGCTGGAGCACCCCGGCCAGCTCGCGGCGCTGCGGGCCGACCCCAGCCTGATCGACAACACGGTGGAGGAGCTGCTGCGGTACCTGTCGATCATCCAGCTCGGGGTCAGCCGGGTCACCACGGAGCCGGTGACGCTGGCCGGTGTGGACCTCCCGGCCGGTGCGACCGTCGTGATCGCCACGCCCGAGATCAACCGGGATCCGCGGCACTGGTCCGATCCCGACGCGTTCGACCTGAGCCGGCCGCGTACTCCGCACCTGGCCTTCGGGCATGGGGTTCACCAGTGCCTGGGGCAGCAGCTGGCCCGGATCGAGATGCGGATCGGGCTGGGCGAGCTGATCTCCCGCCTGCCGGACCTGCGCCTGGCGGTGCCGGCCGAGCAGGTGCCGGTACGCAACGAGATGCTCATCTTCGGCGTGCATTCGCTGCCGGTGACCTGGTCCTGAGACGGCAGGGGAGGCGCGGCGGCGGAGCCCATGAGCGGCGGGGCCCATAATGGGGAGCCGTGGCGGAGGAGGCTGGGTTGGTTCGTGCTGCGTCTCCCGGTGACAAGGCCGGGTGGCTACGGTGACGTCGGTCGTGGGCCGTCGCGAACGCAAGAAGCAGGCCACCCGGGCCGCGCTGCGCGAGGCGGCGCTGCGCCTGGCCCTGCGCCACGGCGTCGAGAACGTCACCGTGGAGCAGATCGCCGAAGAGGCCGACATCGCGCTGCGGACGTTCTTCAACTACTTCTCCTCCAAGGAAGAGGCGGTCGTGGCGTCTTTCTCGCTCGCCGCGGAGGAGATCACCGCCCAGTTCAGGGCCCGGCCACGGTCGGAATCGGTGCTGCGGGCCTTTCGTGAGGCCGTGCTCGTCGTGATGAACGAGAGCGATGCCCTGAGCCAGCGCTACGTTGAGGCGTTGCAGCTGATCCGTCAGGCTCCGTCGCTGGTGCCTCAGCAGCTGGCCGTGCTCGCGGCGCAGCAGCAGACCCTGGCCGAGGCGATCGCGGAACGTGTCGCTCCGCCCCGCGCCGGCGAAATGGGCATCTATCCGATGGTGTGCGCGGCGGCGGTGCTGGCGTCGTTGTGTGTCGTCCTGGATCGATGGTTGCGGGAGACGTCCGGCCTGGATCAGCTGTCGGCCATGACCGTGCTGGCTCAGCAGTTCGACGCGGCGATCGCCGAACTGACCGCCGGCCTGGACCGGCCCAGCCTTGAGGAGCGGTGATCTCCGCGTACGGGCAGCACGAGGTCACGCCGGAATCGGTCGTGGACGCCGCCATGCCGCTGCATCCGGTGATCTCTCCGGACGGTCGCTGGGCCGCCTACACGGTCGCCGCGGTCGGGCGGACGCAGGACGGTCCGAGCAGCGCCATCTGGATCGCCGCGACCGACGGAAGCTCATCACCCAGGAAGGTGACCGCCGGAACGGCGAACGACTTCGGCCCGCGATGGGCGCCGGATTCCGCTTCGCTCTTCTTCGGATCGGACCGGGTGGAGCGAGGCACCATCCAGATGTATCGGATCCCCCTCGACGGCGGCGACGAGGAGCGGCTGACCACGTGGCGGCGCGGGATCTCCGACTACGTTCCCCTGGCAGACGGGCGGCAGGTCGCGGTGGTGGCCGAGGAGCCACCGGCCGACGAGGACGAGCAGGCTGAAGGCGACGAGCGGGCTGAAGGCGACGACGCGAAGGTGTGGGGCGAGCGGGTGCCCAACAGCCGGTTGTGGCTGCTGGATCTGGACACGGGCCGTTCGCGGCCGGTGGACGGGCTGGGCGACAGGCATGTCGTCGAAGTCGCGCAGCGTCCTGACGGGGGCGCGCTCGCGGTGCTCAGCTGGGCGACCCCGGAGCTCGACCCCGGCTGCCTCACCTGCGAGGTGCACGTGGTGGACGTGGAGACCGGCAAGGTCAGGGCGCTCGGCCGGGCCGCGCTGGATGCGTCCTCGCCGACCTGGTGGGACAGGGACGGCGTCTGGCACCTGTGCTACCTGGCGACGACCCCGCCCGGCCCGGTGGGGGGCCGCGCCGTCTTCGACCTCGTTGTGCCCGAGACCGGTCTCGCGGCCGACCATCACAACCTGACGAGCGGCATGACCGTCTGCCCGGCCGGCCTGGCGCAGGTCGCGGAGGGGCCGCCGGTGGCACTGTTCGCCGACGGGCTCGACACCGCGATCTACCGGCTCGACCCCGAAACGCGCACGTTCCGGCGGACCACCTCCATGGAGGGCATGGCCACCGCGCTCACCGCGAGCCACTCGGGCGAGGTCGTCGTCGCGCTGGCGAGCACGGCGTACGAGCCGATGGACGTGCACGCCGGATCGCCCGCCGGTCGGCTCGTCCGGCTCAGCGACACCAGGCCGGAGCTGCGCGGGCTCGGGTGGGGAAGGCAGGAACGCCTGTCCTACCAGGCGTCCGACGGGCTCGACCTCGACGGACTGCTGATCCTGCCGGCCGGGAGCAGCCGCCACGACGGCCCGTTCCCGCTCATCACGCTGGTGCACGGCGGCCCGTACGCCAGGCACGCCGACCAGTTCATGCTCGGCGTGATCCCGTCGGGACAGTGGCTCGCGACCGCCGGATACGCCGTGTTCCTGCCCAATCCGCGGGGCGGCGAAGGCCACGGGCACGCCTTCGCGGCGACCGTCGCGGGCGCGGTCGGCCTGGACGAATGGACGGACATCGCCACCGGCATCGACCTGCTGATCGCCGGCGGCGTCGCCGACCCGGATCGGCTCGGGATCGCGGGCTGGAGCCACGGCGGGTTCATGAGCGCCTGGGCCGTCGGGCAGACGGACCGGTTCAAGGCCGCGGTGATGGGCGCCGGCATCAGCGACTGGGGCATGCTCGTCGCGACCGGCGAGAACGGGACCCTGGAGGCGGGACTCAGCGGGAGCTGCGGCTGGGAGGGAGCCGGCCCGCACCGGCACGACCGGCTCAGCCCCATCTCCCACGCCGCGCGGATCCGTACCCCGGTGCTGATCCTGCACGGCGAGGACGACACGAACGTGCCGGTAGGCCAGGCCACCTACTTCCATCGCGCCCTGCGGAGATTCGGGGTCGAGCACGAGTTCGTCGTCTATCCGAGAGAGGGCCACGCGATCCGGGAGCGCGGCCATCAGCTCGACGTGTTGCGGCGCACCCGCGCGTGGTTCGACCGATGGCTCGCCGTCCCCGCGCGGGATCACCGCTGAGGCCCGTCAGCTCGGCTGGCCGGTGGGCATGATGGTGACCTGCTGGAGGTTCGCCCGCGGCGGGAGGGTGGCGACGAACCCGATGGTCTGGGCGATGTCCTGCGGGGTGAGCCACTCCATCGTCTCCTTGGAGCCCTCCAGCCACGCCCGGGCTCCCTCGTCGGTGACGTGGCCCTGCAGTTCGGTGCCGACGATGCCCGGCTCGATCGCCGAGACCCGCACGTTCTTGGGACCCAGTTCGACCCGCAGGTGGCGGGACAGGTGGGTGACGTACGCCTTGGTCGCGGAGTAGACGGCGAAGTTGGGGAAGATGTTCTGGGCCGCGATCGACGAGGTGTTGATCAGGTCGGCCACGCCCTGTTCCGCCGCGGCCTCGACGAGCTGGGCGGTGAAGGCGGCGATGACGTTCATCAGCCCGGTGACGTTGAGGTCGATCTGGTGCCGCCACTGGTCGGTGGCCAGCTCTTCGACCGGGGCGGGGAGCATGACGCCCGCGTTGTTGAAGAGCAGGCCGGTGGCGCCCAGCTCGGCCGCCACCCGGTCGGCGGCCGCCCGTACCGCCGCCGCGTCGGTCACGTCGACCGCGAGCGCGAGGGCCTGACCGCCGTTCTTCCGGATGCGGGCGGTCAGATCCTCCAGCCGGTCGGCGCGCCGTGCGAGGACGGCGACCCGGGCGCCCAGCTCCGCCAGGTGTTCGGCGGTGGCCGCGCCGATGCCGCTGGAGGCGCCGGTGACGACCGCGACGCGGCCGGAGAGGGGACGGGCAGAGGTTCGCGTGGTCATGGTGCACACCTTCCGAACAGGTACGGGAGCGCGGTGCTCCCTCATCAGCACACCACCCGCCATGCCCCTCGAAGGGCGCCCTACCGTGCCCTGACCAGGCAGGTAACCGCGAGACTGGTACCCCCAGGGCCAGCCCCACGGCATCCAGGACACCCCGAAGCGGCCACACTGGAGGCATGGACCGCAGCCGCGAGGTCACCGAGGCCCTGGCGCGGGCACTCCAGCTCGACCTCGCCGAGCGTGAGCACCTCGTGGACCTGCTGGCCCGCCCCGTCCGCCGGGCCCCGTCAGGCCCGCAGCGGGTGCGGCCGGGGTTGCACCTGATGCTGGAGACCCTGGCCCACGTGCCCGCCTTCATCCTCGGCCGCCGTACGGACGTCCTGGCCGCCAATCGGCTGGCCCGCGAGGTGCTGACGGACTTCGACGCCCTTCCCGTGCCACGGCGCAATCTCGCCCGGTACTACCTGCTGGATCCGCGGGCGCGGGACCGTACCGGTGAGTGGGAGCGGGTCGCGGCCGAGACCGTCGCCATGTTGCGCCTGGACGCCGGCCGCTATCCCGACGATCGGCGGCTGGCGGACCTCGTCGGCGAGCTCACGCTGCGCTCGCCGGAGTTCGGCGTGTGGTGGAACGACCATCGCGTGCTGCGCCGTACGCACGGCGGCAAGCACTACCACCACCCCCTCGTCGGCGACCTGCACTTCTCCTACGAGTCGTTCCAGCCTCCCGGCGACCCCGACCAGACGTTGTGCGTCTACAACGTCGAGCCGGGCTCGGAGACCGCGCAGGCCCTTCAGCTCCTCGCCGGCTGGAAGGCGGAGCGGTCGGAGGCGGGCAGCCACTGACGGTGCGGGTCGAAGGGGCGGAAGCGGTCCTCGACGAAGGCGAGGAGCCGGGCCAGCATGGGGTGCGGGTTCTGGCGGTGGCACAGCAGCGAGGTCGGATAGACGGGTACGGGGTCCACGACCGGGATCTGCACCGTACGGGGATGCCACGGCACCCGGCACCCCTGCCCCACCAGCCCGAGCCGGTCACCGGCGCCGACCTCCTCCACGAAGTACTCCCACCCGAAGTCCGGTCCTGAGTCGTCGATGCCGAACCCGAACGCGGCGCCCAGCAGGCGGTAGTAGTCGGCCCATTCGCTGTCGGGCGCGTTGCCGGGCATCCACACGGTCGATCCCGACAGTTCCTTGACGCCTACCTCGCGCCGGTCGGCGAGGGGGTGGTCGCGGCCGATGAGCAGGTGGACGGGTTCGAGATAGGCGGGCACGTTCCGCAGGTCGTCGCCGAGGGGCGCGGCGACGCGGACGAAGGAGGCGTCGACGGTGCCGCGGGCGACGGCGTCGCGGGCGGATCTGAGGCCGTTGGAGGTGGTGATCTCGATGCCGGCGTCGTGGGTGTCGTGGTGGAAGGCGCGGATCAGGTCGGTGGCGGCCAGCCGGGTGTCCAGGACGTCCACGCGCAGCGCCCGGCGGCGGCCGCGCAGAGAGTCGAGTGCCTGGTCGGCGAGGCCGACGAGGGCGCGGGCGTGGTGCAGGAGGGCGCTGCCGTCCTGGGTGAGGTCGGCTCCGTTGCGGGTGCGGAAGAACAGCCGGACGCCGAGGTCGGATTCGAGCTTGGCGATGCGTTTGGACACGGCCTGCTGGCTGATTCCCAGGCGGGCCGCGGCGTCGCTGAAGGAGCGGTCCTCGGTGATGGCGACGAACGCGCGGATCGCGCCGAGGTCGAGATCTCCCTCGACAACTGATTGTTGTGAGAAATCGGCGTGTTGATTGTTGGACAACCGTCTCTGCCTTCCGGTCGAATGCTCTTCCGCGAGCGAAGCTTACAACCGGGAGGTGTGGTTTGGCGGAGTCCTTCGTGCATCTGCATGTGCATACGGAGTACAGCATGCTGGATGGGGCGGCCAAGGTCGGGCTGCTGATGGGGGAGGTGGCGCGGCAGGGGATGCCGGCGGTGGCGATGAGCGACCACGGCAACGTGCACGGCGCGTACGAGTTCTACCACGCGGCCCGCAAGGCGGGGATCAAGCCGGTCATCGGCATGGAGAGCTACGTCGCCCCCGCCTCGCGGCGGCACCGCCGGCCGGTGTTCTACAGCGACGACCTTTCGCTGCGCAGGTCCGACGACGCGACCGGCGCGGGCGGCGACGTGTCGGGGCGCGGCCTGTACACGCACATGACGATGTGGGCGGACGGCGCCGAGGGCCTGCGGAACCTGTTCCGGCTGCAGTCACGCGCCTGGCTCGAAGGACATGTCCAGAAATATCCGCGTATGGATGACGAATTGCTGGCCGAGCATGGCCGGGGCATCATCGCCACGACCGGCTGCCCGTCCGGCGAGGTGCAGACCCGGCTGCGCCTCGGCCAGTACGAGGAGGCCGTCCAGGCCGCCGCCCGCTACCGCGACATCTTCGGCGCGGGCAACTACTTCCTGGAGCTGATGGACCACGGCCTGGCCATCGAACGCCGGGTCCGCGAGGACCTGCTCAGGCTCGGCGACACGCTCGCCCTGCCGCCGCTGGCCACCAACGACTCCCACTACGTCACCGAGGACCAGGCCAGAGCGCACGACGTACTGCTGTGCGTGGGCACCGGCAAGCGGCTCGACGACGCCGACCGCTTCCGCTTCAGCGGCAGCGGCTACTACGTCAAGTCCGCGGCCGAGATGCGTGCCCTGTGGGACGGCGAGGTGCCGGGCGCGTGCGACAACACGCTGCTGATCGCCGAGCGGGTCGGCGACTACGGCGAGGTGTTCGCCCACCGCGACCTGACGCCGCGCTTCCCCGTCCCCGAGGGCGAGAGCGAGTCGAGCTGGCTGCGCGCGGAGAGCCTGCGCGGCGCGCGGCGGCGCTACGGCGACCGGCCGTCGCCCGAGGT
The DNA here is from genome assembly GCF_042656245.1 of Nonomuraea insulae. NCBI lineage: Bacteria > Bacillati > Actinomycetota > Actinomycetes > Streptosporangiales > Streptosporangiaceae > Nonomuraea > Nonomuraea insulae. The sequence continues at coordinate 52,902 of NZ_JBHSPA010000024.1, read as the reverse complement.
GCTGGAGCGCATCGACTACGAGCTGTCGGTCATCGACACCATGGGCTTTCCCGGCTACTTCCTGGTGGTGGCCGACATCTGCGAGTACGCGCGGGAGCACGGCATCGGGCTGGGCCCCGGCCGCGGTTCTGCCACCGGCTCGATCGTCGCGTACTGCACGGGCATCACCCAGCTCGACCCCATCGAGCACAAGCTGATCTTCGAACGGTTCCTCAACCCCGAGCGCATCTCCATGCCCGACGTGGACCTCGACTTCGACGACCGCCGCCGGGACGAGATGATCGACTACGTCACCCGCAGGTACGGCGACGACCGGGTCTGCCAGATCGTCACCTTCGGCACCATCAAGGCCAAGGCCGCCATCAAGGACTCCTGCCGCGTGCTCGGCCTGCCGTACGCGCTGGGCGACCGCATCACCAAGGCGTTCCCCGCCGCGGTCGGCGGCAAGGAGATCCCGCTGGCCGCCATCCACGACTGCAGCCACCCGCGCCACGGCGAGGCGGCCGAGCTGCGGGCCATGTACGAGCAGGACGCCGACGTCAGGCGGGTGGTCGACACCGCGGCCGGCATCGAGGGCCTGACCCGCGGCACCGGCATCCACGCCGCCGGGGTGATCCTGTCCAGCGAGCCGCTGATCGACGTGGTCCCGCTGGCCAAGCCGAAGGCCGACGGGCCGGTCGTCACCGGGTTCCCCTTCACGCAGGCCGAGGAGATGGGCCTGCTGAAGATGGACTTCCTCGGCCTGCGCAACCTCACGGTGATCGGCGACGCGATCGCGGGCGTGCGCGCCAACCGGGGCGTGGAGATCGACATCCTCCAGATCCCGCTGGACGACGCGACGACGTACGACCTGCTGGCGCGCGGCGACACCCTCGGCGTCTTCCAGCTCGACAGCGGCGGCATGCGGGTGCTGCTGAAGCTGATGCAGCCGACCACGTTCACCGACATCGCCGCCGTGAACGCGCTGTACCGGCCGGGCCCGATGGAGATGAACGCCCACACCAACTACGCCCTGCGCAAGACCGGCAAGCAGCCGGTCGAGCCGATCCACCCCGACCTGCACGACGTGCTGGAGCCGATCCTCGGCGACACCTACCACCTGGTGGTCTTCCAGGAGCAGGTCATGGCCATCGCCCAGCAGCTCGCCGGGTACTCCCTCGGGGCCGCCGACATGCTGCGCAGGGCCATGGGCAAGAAGAAGAAGGAGGTCCTGGACGCCGAATGGGACCGCTTCGCGGCGGGCATGCGCGAGCGCGGCTTCGCCGGCGAGGCGATCAAGGCCGTCTGGGACGTGCTGGTGCCCTTCAGCGGCTACGGATTCAACAAGTCGCACACCGCCGGCTACGGCCTGGTCTCCTACTGGACCGCCTATCTCAAGGCCAACTACCCCAGCGAATATCTGGCCGCGCTGCTCACCTCCGTCGGCGACGACAAGGACAAGATGGCCGTCTACCTGGCCGACTGCCGGCGGGTGGGCATCAAGGTGCTGCCACCGGACGTCAACGCCAGCCGGCTCGACTTCGCCGCCGTCGGCACCGACATCCGCTTCGGCCTCGGCGCCGTACGCAACGTCGGCGCCAACGTCGTGGACGCCATCGTCTCCGCCCGCGAGGCGCGGGGCCCCTACACCGGCTTCAACGACTTCCTCGCCAAGGTGCCCGCCCTCGTCTGCAACAAACGCGTCATCGAGTCGCTGGCCAAGGCCGGCGCCTTCGACAGCCTCGGGCACGACAGGAAAGCCCTGGTCGCCGTGCACGAGCAGGCCATCGACGCGGTCATCGACCTCAAGCGCAACGCCGCCCACGGCCAGGACTCCCTGTTCGGCGAACCCGGGCAGACGGGCGCGTTCTCGATCGCGATCCCGCCAGGGGAGTGGGACCAGGCGGACCTGCTCGCCTACGAGCGCGAGATGCTCGGCCTGTACGTCTCCAGCCACCCCCTCTACGGCGCCGAACACATCCTGGACGCCCACCGCGACACCACCATCGCCGACCTGCTGGCCTCCGGGCGGCAGGACGGGACGACCAGGATCAGCGGCATCATCTCCGGCCTGCAGCGCAAGGTCACCAAACAGGGCAGCCCGTGGGCGATCGTCACCGTCGAGGATCACGACGCCGCCGTGGAGTGCCTCGTCTTTCCCAAGACCTACACGCTGTACGAGGACGTGCTGGCCCAGGACCGGGTGGTCTGCGTGCGGGGGCGGATCAACGTACGGGATGAGGCGGTGAGCGTCTACGCCGAGGAGCTGAGCCTGCTCGCCCAGGGCGACGCCGACCCGCCCGTGGTGATCACGATTCAGGAGGCGCAGCTCAATCCCCGGGTCGTCCAGGAGTTCAAGGACATCCTGACCACCCACCCCGGCCGGGCGCCCGTCCACGTACGGCTGCACCGGCGCGGCGCCCCCAGCGTGCTGCTGAACCTGCGGCCCTTCCAGGTGTCCCCGCTGCCGGCGTTCTACGGCGACGTCAAGGCGCTGTTCGGCGTCGGCGCGGTCAGCTCGTCATGATCTTCAGGCGGAGCGGGCGTCAGGGGGTGAGCCGCTCTCGCGCCTGCGCGAGGATCTCCGCCTGCCGCATCCAGTCCCGGCCGTCCAGGCCGAGGCTCACCGCGTCGGCCCCCGCCTCCCGGTACGCGGCCAGCCGCTCCGCCACCCGTGCCGCGTCGCCGGTGACCGGGATGTCGCGCGCCTCCTCCTCCGGCATGCCATGCGGGCCGGTCAGGACACCGAGGAAGGACTCCAGGGCGGCCCGGTCGTCCACCAGGATGGCGTGACCGCCCACGTTCACCGACGGTACGGGGCGGCCGAGCTCCCCGGCCAGCTCCCGTAGCCGCGCCACCTTGGAGGCCAGGCCGGCGGGGCTGATCAGGGAGGGCGTCCAGCCGTCCCCGTACAGGACGGCGCGGCGCATGGCCGCCTCCGAGTTGCCCCCGACCAGGATCGGCGGAACGGTGGCGGGCGGGCCCAGGGTGACCTCGTCGTCGCCGACCAGGGTGGGCTTGCCCTGGATGAGACCCGGCAGCGCCTCCAGCGCGGCGTCGGTCCATCGCCCCCGGCCGGTCAGCGGCGCGCCGACCGCGCGCCAGAACGGCGAGCCGGGGAAACCGCCGATTCCGACCCCGAGCACCACCCGGCCGCCCGACAGGTGTTGCAGGCTCTGCACCTGCGCGGCCACCAGCGCCACCGGCCGTAGCGGCAGGGTGAGCACGCCGAACTCCAGGCCGATGCGTTCGGTGGCGGTCGCGACGGCGGCCAGGACGATCGCGGAGTCCAATCCCGGCGTGCCGTCGCCGATGATCACGTCCGCCATGCCCACCGCGTCGTAGCCGAGTTGTTCGAGGTGGCGCGCCTTCTCAAGGTCGGGGACGCCCCTCGGATCGGTGGGCAGGCCGGTGGTCAGCCGCATCGTGGTTCTCCTTGCTTGCGCGAACAGGCTCGCAGGCCACGCTAGAACCTCAAGCAAGGTTGACATCAAGCGTGGGCCCGTCAGGCGCTGATGTCGGCTTCCACGTGGGTGACGGCCGTCATGGCGCCATAGGCCAGGAGGTAGACCGTGCAGTGGTCGCTGAGGCGGCGGTCGGTGGCGCGCCAGGCGGCCACGTCCTCGTCGGTGATGGCCTCCGGCGCCAGTCCGGCCAGGATCGCCACCCGAGCGCCTGCCCGCTCCTGCTCCGACAGGCATTCCCCCTTCGACAGAGCCTCGTCCAGCCATGAGCCGATCGGTGATCGCCGCCCCCGATGTCCGGCGATCACCGATGCGACGACGCCCGCTGCCTCGGGCGACAGCAGGCCGCTGCCCTGGGCGGCGGTGGCGGCCAGGGCAGCGTAGGCGGTGCCGATCGGCAGGCCCGCCGCCCACTTCGGCTCCTCATCGGCGGGCAGCCCCGCCAGCAGGGGCAGCGTGGCACCCGGACGCAGCTCCTGGTGCAGGTCCCGCAGGACGGGGGCGCCCTCGAAGGGTGGCTCGTCGTTAGGGTTCAGGGTGCCCGGGGTCAGCCCAGCCGGCAGCATGGCGGCGGCCACGCGGTCGATGAAGTGCGTGAACAACACCGTGCCGAGATGCTCGGCGGCCGGTTCGGAAGAGAACGGCCACGGCGAGGGGTCCTGGTCGGCCACGCCGGTGGAGGCGGCCCAGCTCAGCAGGGCGGCGAGCCGGTCGTCGGCCGGGCGGTCCCAGCCTTCGACGGCGGCTGCCAGCTCCGGCTCGCCCAGCAGCCGCAGCACCGACAGGAACGCCTGCACGTCGTACTCCAGCCCGTTGGCCCGCGCCGCCCCCAGCGCCACCACCGCCTTCTCCACCGGCGGAACATCCCCGGCGAGCTGCGACTCGCGCATCAGCGACCAGCCGGCCGCCATCAGCTCCCCGGCGGGCGACATCATCATCACCGCCGGGCCGATGCTGCTGAACTCGGCGTTGACCTGCGCGTACACCTCGGCCACGACGCCCTTGGCGCGTTGCGGCGAGACGGGGGTGATGTGCCGGATCACAGACGACATGTACCGTGCCCTTCAGATGTGTGCGTGCGGATATCGAGCATCCCCGCAGGGGGCGGGCCGTGTCGTCGTACGGGCGGAGACAACGCGCGTTACCACGCCGGTGGTACGGAGCGGCGCGGCTACCGGATTTGTCCGTAGTGCTCCGGCCTTCAGGCCGGGGGTGAAACGGACTCTCTCGCGTAGCGGGGCAGGAACGGCCGTTTCGCCGCCAGGCGGACCGGCGTCGCCGTGGTCAGACCGGGCGGTTTTGCTGCTCGATGTACTGGCGCACGATCGACAGCGGGGCGCCCGCCACGCTCCCGGCGAAGTAGGAGCCGGACCACAGCTTGTTGGCTCGGTAGTAGTGGGCGGCCAGGTCGGGGAACTCTTGGCGCATCCGCCGGGATGCCACCCCCTTGAGTGAGTTGACCAGCTTGGACAGGGCGACCTTGGGCGGGAAGTTGACCAGCAGGTGGACGTGGTTGTCTTCGCCGTTGAACTCGGTCAGTTCGGTTTCGAAGTCCGCGCACACGTCCCGCATGATCTCTTCCATGCGGGTCAGGTGGGTGTCGGTGAAGATCCGGTGCCGGAGTTTGGTCACGAAAACCAAGTGAGCGTGCAGCAGGAAAACACAGTGTCTGCCGGTCCTTATCTCGCTGTATTCGGCCATAACCCAATACTAGATCAGGTAGGATTATGGTCATGAGCGGGCGGGAGTCGGTCAAACGGCAGCGCGGGCATAAAGCCCGTCTGGAGCTGACCTGCGAGCAGTCCGCGCTGCTGGCGGAGCAGGCGTCCGCCGCGATCACCCTATGGAACTGCCTGCACGCCTACTGGACGCATTTCCCCGGCAGAAGACCGACCCTGGCCCAGGCCGATCAGGCGATCCGCCAAGCCCGCACGGATCTTCCGTTCCTGGCGGCCTTGCCCGCCCAGGCCGCCCAGGCCGTCCTGAAAACGTATCGGCAGGCGTGGGAGAACTTCTTCAACCCCGGCCACCCTGCCAAGCGGCCCACCTTCAAGTCCAAGAAGAACCGGCCTCGGCCGGCGGTCGACGTGCCGCAGGTCCGCAACATGCGGATCGTCCGCCTGTCGGCCACGTGGGGACAGCTCACCCTCCCGATGGTGGGCCGGGTCCGGTTCCAGTGGACCAAAGACCTGCCCGGCCTCGGAAAGAACTCCCCGGCAGGGAAGGTGACCGGAGCCCGCCTGGTCAAGGACGCGTTCGGGTGGAGCATCGTGTTCCGCACCGAAACTCTGGTCGAACCCGCTGCCCCGCACCAGGGCGAGCAGGTCGGGATCGACCGGGGCATCACGGTCGCGTTGGCCCTGTCCGATGGGAGCATGCGCGAGCACGGCCCCTGGCTCACCGACCGCGAGGCCGAACACCTACGCCGCCTGGAGAAGAAGTCGGCCCGTCAGCGCGCGGCCCGGCCCAGGAAGACCAGCCCCTCGGGACGCGAACAGCGCACCTACGACCAGATCGCCCGGCTCCGCGCGAAAGCCAAGCGCAGAGCCGTCGACTGGCAGCACCAGACCACCACCGAACTCGCCGGCACGTTCGCTGTGATCAAGGTGGAGAAACTCGCCATCCTCAACATGGTCAAATCCGCCAAGGGCACGGTCGAGGCCCCTGGCAGGAACGTCGCCCAGAAGGCGGGCCTGAACCGGTCGATCAGCGGCCAGGCGTGGGGCCGGACCGTCACCCTGCTCGAATACAAGAGCGCCGACCGGGGCGGGCAGGTCGTGAAGGTTGCCGCGCCGGGTACCTCACAGACCTGCCACCGGTGCGGGCACCGCGACCCGGCCAGCCGCAACGGCACCGTGTTGGCCTGCGTTAATCCCGTGTGCGGGTGGGTCGGCCATGCCGACACCAACGCCGCGATCAACATCAACAACGCCGCAGGGCTTGCGGTGTCAGGACGTGGAGACCTCAGGCTCGCCCGGTCTGCGAAGCGTCAACCCCCGCGCGCCGCTTAACCGCGACGCGACGGGAGAACCCTCGGCCTTCAGACCGGGGAGGAGGTCAAGCCCCCGGAAGTACGCGTGTTTCGTGGTCAGAGCCCGCGGGTTCCTCCCGCGCCGTCGCGGGCGCCGTCACGGCGGCGCCGCGCGGGGACACCAGGCGGTCCAGCCCCAGGAGCAGTGCCCCGAGGGCGAGGAAACCCGCGCCGAGCAGGGCCAGTTGCAGGAAGACCCAGCCGTAGCCGTGCGCGGTCGGGTCCAGGAAGAAGTACGGGTACCGGTTCGGCGCCGTCGGGAACAGCACCGCGCGCAGTACGGACGTCACCCCGTAGCCCAGGGGATAGAGCAGCCAGAGCGGCAGGTTCCGCCACGGCACGACCCGGTGCGGCCCGAAGGCGGCCCAGTCGGCCAGCGCCATCAGCGGCACCACGTAGTGCAGCAGGAAGATCGACCGGTTGGCCAGCAGCGTCGCCGGGTCGCCGGCCACGCCGCCGGCCAACAGGCCGGGCAGCGGGTTCTCGCCGTGGTTGGTCACGAAATGCGACACCAGGCAGGTGATCATGATCCACAGCGTGACCGCGCCGCGCAGGCGGGGCGCGGCGGGGTCCGCGGTACGGCGCCGCGCCATCCAGTACAGGACGCCGGCGTAGTAGCCGAGCACGATGAGGTTGCTCTGGGTGGTGAAGAAGTGGATGCGATGGTTGCCGGTGAGCAGACCCACGACGCCCACGGCCACCATCGCGGCCCGCCACCAGAACTGGGGCCGCGCGTAGACGTTCATGGGGGCTTCGATCATGCAGGGAACATTATGCGAATGGCCGCCCGGCGGGGGCACCCGGTGCCCCCGCCAGCGGAGTCAGCGCCCCTCGGCCGCCTCGCGCGGCGCCGGGGTAGTCAGCGCCCGTCGCCCGCGTCGCGCGGCGCCGGGGGAGTCAGCGCCCGTCGGCCGCCTCGCGCAGCGCCGCCACGTCGATCTTCCGCATCTCCAGCATGGCCTTCATCGCCCGCTGGGCCGCGGCCGGGTCGGGGTGCTGCAGGAGTTCGGGCAGCTGCTTGGGGATGATCTGCCACGACAGGCCCCATCGGTCCTTCAGCCAGCCACACTGCGACTCCTCGCCGCCGTCCGCGATGAGCTTGGCCCACAACTCGTCCACTTCCTCCTGGCCTTCGCAGTCGACGAAGATGGAGATGGCCTCGTTGAAGGTGAACGCGGGGCCGCCGTTCAACGCCAGGAAATGTTGCCCGGCCAGCTCGAACGTGACCATCATCGCCGTCCCTGCCGGACCGGGGCCGCCCTCGCCGGAGCGCTGGACATGATGGATCTTGGAGTCGGCGAAGAGCGAGGTGTAGAAGGTGGCGGCCTCCTCGGCCTGGTTGTCGAACCACAGGTAGGTGGTGATCTTCTGCATGGTGGCGGTCCTTCCGTCGTTGTCCGGCACCAACGCGTCGAACCCCCCGGGCGCGGATCGACATCCGCCCTCAAGATTGTTTTTCAGCCGAGTACGGCGCCGATCCCGGTCATGATCGAGATGGACGGCCCGTGGCCAGCAGGATGGTGCCGCGGGCCAGCCGCCTGCCGGTGTATGCGTGTAGGTCCGCAGCGTGTATCCGGGATCCGAGTGCCCCAGGTATCCAGCCAGCGCCTTGACGGCCCGCGCTCGTCCTGGACTGCTTCTCCTGGACCCATCGTGACTCTGCCTATGTGCACCTGATCTGCGTGCGCTATGACCAGCGGCGGGAGATGCTGTATTGATCTCAGGTCTTGACGATTACTCGTGGCCGGTGATCACCTGAAGGTGCTCACGTAGGTGTCCGCCTGCCTGGGCCCTCTGTGGTTTATCCATCAATCAGTGATGATCAGGGCCGCTCATACGACGAGGGGCCCCCTTCAGGGTGTGGTGTCTTACCATGCCGCCCTCTTCGGCTCATGGCTGGCGATCTCCGCTCTGCCCCCACCATGAGTAAGAAGTTCCCCTCATGAAGATCGCGAAGAACAAGCGCGTCGTCGGCCTGGAGCGGGCCCAGCTGGCTGGGACGGTGAAGGAGCGGTACGGCGCGGGCGCTTCGGTCCGCGGCATCGCGGAGGAGATCGGCCGTTCGTACGGGTTCGTTCACCGGCTGCTGGAGGAGGCGGGGCGCCGCTGCGGCCGCGGGGCGGCAACCAGCGGCCGGCTCGCCCGGCTACGGTCAGTGAGTGATCCGCCAGCTTCCGGTGGGCCGAGCCCAGAACGCCGACCAGCGGCGCTCGGGCTCGGACACGGGCGGCGGTCAGAACTTGCCGAATGTCCAGGTCGCTGGACTGTAGGGCTGGTTGTCGGCGAAGGCTTCCAGCGCGGAACGCTGCGCCTCCTCGACGGAGAGAGGGCTGAGGCCAGTGCTGATGGAACCGCCATCGACGTTGGTGCCGAGCGCCACCATGAGGGCCTTGTACTCCTCGCCGGTGAGCTGCCCGTCGCCGTCGCTGTCGGCCGCGACAACAAGGGCCTCGATCCAGGGCTGTACTGCTGGCGTGAAGCTATCGGCAGCTTGGGAGAACTCCTCCCGGTTGATCCGGCCATCGCGGTCAGTGTCGGCGGCCCCGGCTACGTCCTTCCAGAATTTCTCGGAGGCGGCCTTCAGGGCCTTGCCTTGGGTTGATGTTGCCACCAGGCCGAAAGCCTTGAGTGCCCGGTCGTCCACCGTGTCGATGTCGGTCTGCGTGATAACGCCGTCTCCGTCGTGGTCGAGGCTTTCAAGCCACGCGCTCACCTTGCGCTGAAGGAACTCTCTGTCCATGTGTGCGGGCCTCCTAGGGCCGTGTCCAGCGGATACGCCAATGCGTGAGTTCCCGGGCGGCGGCAAAGGAAAGCTCCGGCCCGTGGCAGCGTTGCCACAACGACTTCAAGATCGATAAGACAGGAACATAATCCCCGTTGTGGCCGCCTGCTGGCCATCTACGTGCACACCGAGGGATTCGGCACGTGGGTGCAGCGCCGACTCAATCCGACCGGTTACGACTCGCGCGAGGTCCGCCTGGCCTTCCTGGACCGGCGGGTCAGGTGGGCGCTGTGGGGCCGCGTCAACTCCTGGCCGGCCACCGATCCGCGTGGGCAGCAGCACCATTTCAGTTTCGACCTGATGGAGAAGCTGTTCGGGCCTACGAGGTACTCGTACGAGCAGGTGGGCCTCGTTCGGATGCCCGAGGGCGACCAGCACGGGGTGCGGCTGCAGCTCCGGCGGGAACGTCTTGGCCGGCTGTGGCGTGACCGCTTGTCCTGGTTGGTGCAGTGGACGGCCACCCCCGGCATCCCGTACTGGGCGGGCCGTTCCATCGACTCCTGGTCCGTCCGCGTTGACGACGAGGTGGTCCAGAAAGGCACCTGGCAGACCGCCGCGCTGATCGCACTCGGCGCGAAGATGTCGCAGATGCGAGGCCCGGAACGGCTACCGGCCGTAGGTCTAGGGGCCCGTGTCAGTGCCGGGATCGGTCGCGGATGGCAGCTTCAATCCGGAGCAGCGCACCGACCACGGCGATTCCCATGAAGATCAGCACCCATACCTGGGTGCGAGCGTCCAAGCCGTCATTCACCTGAATCAGAGCCAACAGGACGCCGCCGACAACAGCGACGGTTCCCACATGCCGAAGTCCTGTGCGGCCTTTGGACAGGTCAAGCAGATCGAACCAGCTCAACTTGTCGACCGGCCCCGGCTTGTTCGGCTGTGGCTCTCTGTTGGCTGCGGTCATGGCGTGAAGCATCCCACGCCATATCAAGATCCGAAAGCGCCTCATTAGCGCCATTCACCTCCATTCCATCATCTTTCCGCCCGGAGGTGCTGTGTTCAGTCACGTTGTTGACCAGACCTACCGCATGGTTGCCGTCGGCGACCTCGAACCGCACCCCGACAGCCCGCACCAGACGCCGCGCTTTCGTATCCTCCTGGCGGACAACCGCGCGGCACAGGCCCTTGCCGAACTGCTGCGCAGTCTCGACCACCTCGACGGCGCCGGGTGGACGGAGCAGGACTTCGACGACCTGACCGAAGCGATCGCCTCCGACAACGCGGTGGCTCTCACCTCCGATCGCGCCCCGGCTCAGGGCGGTGGCGGCGCCGATCAGGCGGGTACCGGCGCTCGCGACGAGGAAGAGCTGCCCGAACCGGACGACGCCGAGACGTACACGCGGCCTTCGGTGTGGGGTGTGGTCGTCACCTGTGACAGCGAAGCGCAGCAGGTGCAGCTCCTCAACCAGCTCGCCGGTCAGGGCTGGAACGTCCGCGCCCTGATGTAAACCCCGCCGCCCGCTACCCCTTGAGAGGTCGTGCTGTGCGGAGCCGAGATCACCGTATCGGCACCGGTCCACAAGACCAGTGCTGCAGCTGTCCGATGTGCCCGTGGAGGAGCGGCTGAGCAACTCCTGGGCGATGGACTTGCCGATCGAAGACCGGCCGTGGAGCGTCGGCCTGATCATCGGTTCCTCGGGAGCCGGCAAGACGACCATCGCGCGGCACCTGTGGCCCGACCACATCAGCAGCCCGCACGCCTGGTCCGATGACTGGTCCCTGGTGGACGACTTCCCCGGCCGACATGTCCATCAAGGACATCGTGGCGCTGCTGGGCGCGGTCGCCTGTCCTCGCCGCCTTCGTTCCGCGCGAGGACGAGAAACAACGGGAAACGACAAGCACTGACGAGAGCGTTCTCCAGCTCGGCAGCAACCCGGAGGAAGATCGCCGAGGCCGGAAATGTGCGCCGTCACACGCGATGGCCTCCGTGTCACCCCAGCGTAGCCCCGATGGCGGTCATGATCGGGATGGACAGGCCCGTGGTCAGCAGGATGGTGCCGCGGGCCAGCCGCCTGCCGGTGTCGTAGGTGACGGCGTACACGTAGATGTTCTGTGCGGTGGGCAGCGCGGCGAACAGGGTCGCGGCCAGGAGTTGTGTGCCGTCCAGGCCGAGGAGGTAGCGGGCCATCACGTACGCCACCGCGGGCTGGGCGAAGGCCTTGAGCGCCACCGCCAGGAAGATGTCTCTGCCGACGCCGTCCTCCTCGGGGGTGGGGGCCGCGCGGCGCGAGCCGTACAGGCTGAGGCCGTACGCCAGCAGCGCCACGGGCACGGCCGCGCCGCCGAGCAGGTCGATCGGGCGCATGACCATGACCGGAAGCGAGACGCCGCTGAGCGCGAGCGCGAGGCCGAGTAATGAGGCGACCGTGAGCGGGTTGCGCAGGGGAAGCAGCAGGGCCGCCTTCGGCGAGCGGGCGCCCTTGTCGAGGATGAGGAAGGAAATAGGGGTCAGGACGAGCAGCTGGAACAGCAGGATGGGGGCGACGAGGGCGGCGTCGCCGAGCACGTACAGGGAGATCGGCACGCCCAGGTTGCCGGCGTTGACGTAGGAGGAGGCCAGCGCGCCGATCGTGGCCTGCCGCGCGGTACGTTTCCAGGCCAGTTTCGCCACGAGCACGAACACGAGCTGCGTGAACGCCACCGCGATCACCTCGGTCAGCAGCACCGGCGACCACAGCGCCGCCAGGTCGGCGCGCGACACGGTGGCGAACATCAGCGCCGGGGTCGCCACGAAGAACGCCAGCCGTGACAACACCAGTTCGTCGCTGGCCCGTAGCAGGCCGATGACTCCGATGACGTAGCCGAGCACGGCAACCGACACCAAGGCGGCGAACGCCGCGACAACCCCCGACAACCCATTCCCTCCCAAACTGGACGTTCAGGAGCGTATCCGGCCGCCTCATCCTCCCGACACGGCCCCCTCGCGAGTGGGCCGGTTGAGGGCCCCGGCCAGGATGTGCGTGAGGTCGCCTTCCGGCCCGGCGGGCGATTCGCGTTCGGGCTGAGCTGTGTGCTGGAGGGGATCGCGAGCGCGGTGGAGCATAGGTCCCAGCGGAGGGGGTAAATCCCGTCATACCTGCGCTGACCTGCGTAAACGCAGCGCCGGGAGCACGACGGGGCAAATGGGGGATCTCCGGTGACCATTGACGAACCGCGTACTGAACGATCGTTGACCTCCGCCCCGGCGCCGGTCCAGCCGACGCGCAAGGGCCGGTTGATCGTGGCCTGGCTGTCGACCACCGACCACAAGGTCATCGGCTACATGTACCTGATCGCCTCGTTCCTGTTCTTCCTGCTGGCGGGCGTGATGGCGCTGCTCATCCGGGCCGAGCTGATCCAGCCGGACCTGCAGCTGATGACCAACGAGCGGTACAACCAGCTGTTCACCATGCACGGCACGATCATGATGCTGCTCTTCGCCACCCCGCTGTTCGCCGGGTTCGCCAACGTCGTCATGCCGCTGCAGATCGGCGCGCCCGACGTGGCCTTCCCCCGCCTGAACGCGGTCAGCTTCTGGTTGTTCCTGTTCGGCGGCCTGATCACGGTCAGCGGCTTCCTGACCCCGTCGGGAGCGGCCAGCTTCGGCTGGTTCGCCTACACGCCGCTGTCGGACGCGATCTTCACGCCCAACGTCGGGGGAGACCTGTGGGTCATGGGGCTGAGCATGGCCGGGCTCGGCACGATCCTCGGCGCGGTCAACTTCATCACCACGATCGTGTGCATGCGGGCGCCCGGCATGACCATGTTCCGAATGTCGATCTTCACCTGGAACGTGCTGCTGACCAGCGTGCTCGTGCTGATGGCCTTCCCCGTGCTGGCCGCCGCCCTGCTCGTGCTGGAGTCCGACCGCAAGCTCGGTACCCAGGTCTACGACCCGAACAACGGCGGCGCCATGCTCTGGCAACATCTGTTCTGGTTCTTCGGCCACCCCGAGGTCTACATCATCGCGCTGCCGTTCTTCGGCATCATCACCGAGGTGCTGCCCGTCTTCAGCCGCAAGCCCGTCTTCGGCTACATCGGCCTGGTCGGCGCGACCATCGCGATCGCCGGGCTGTCCATGACCGTCTGGGCGCACCACATGTTCCCGACCGGGCAGGTGCTGCTGCCGTTCTTCTCCTTCTTCACCTTCCTCATCGCGGTGCCGACCGGGGTGAAGTTCTTCAACTGGACCGGCACGATCTGGCGGGGGCACCTGACGTTCGAGTCACCGATGTTGTTCGCGATCGGGTTCCTCATCACGTTCCTGCTCGGCGGGCTGACCGGGGTGATCCTCGGCTCGCCGCCGCTGGACTTCCACGTCACGGACAGCTATTTCGTGGTGGCCCACTTCCACTATGTGGTCTTCGGGACGGTGGTGTTCGCGATGTTCTCCGGGTTCTACTTCTGGTGGCCGAAGATGACCGGCCGGATGTTGAACGACAGACTCGGCCGGTGGCATTTCTGGCTGTTGTTCATCGGCTTCCACACGACGTTCCTCGTTCAGCACTGGCTCGGCGTGGCCGGCATGCCGCGCCGCTACGCCGACTACAGCGCCGTCGACGGCTTCACCGACCTGCACCTGATCTCCTCGATCGGTGCTTTCATCCTCGGCGCCTCGACACTGCCGTTCCTCTACAACGTCTGGTACACCGCGCGGCACGGCGAGAAGGTCACCGTGGACGACCCCTGGGGGTTCGGCGGCTCGCTCGAATGGGCGACCTCCTGCCCGCCGCCGCGGCACAACTTCACCTCGCTGCCGCGCATCCGGTCCGAGCGTCCCGCCTTCGACCTGCACTATCCCCATGGCGGCGGCACGATGGAGCCGGTGTGAGCTCCGTGGACGGCCTGTCGCCCCAGGAGCGGCTCATCCTGGCGGAGATCGAGCTGGAGCTGCAGCACAGCGGGGCGCGGCTGGCCAGCCGGCTCGACGAGTTCAACGCCAAGGCCGCCCAGGAGGGCCCGCAACGTTTCGCCGCGCACGTCAGCCGATGGGAAGTGGCCGCCGTGCTGGCCATGGTGGTGCTCATGAGCGCGATCCTGACGCTGGTGATCCTCACCTGCGGCAGGTGAGCGAGCCGCCCCGATGGCCGTACACTGTCCGGGCCAGTGGTGCGGAGGTGAGGAGCGGGCAGGGTGGCGAGCTGAAGCCGGTGTCACAACATTCGCGACTGGCCGCCTACGGCGACGTCTCCACCTCCCTGGCTCTGCGCGGCGACCACGAGCTGGCCGCGCTGCTGGAGTCCGCCGTCCCGCTCGGGACCGGCATCGGCGGCACGTCGGTGCTGCTGGAGGTCGAGGGCAGGCCGGTCTTCGTCAAGCGGGTGGCGCTCACGGACCTCGAACGGGAGCCCGCCAACGTCCGCTCCACGGCCAACGTGTACGACCTGCCGGCCTTCTGCCAGTACGGCATCGGCTCGCCCGGTTTCGGCGCCTGGCGGGAGCTCGCGGCCCACACGATGACCACGAACTGGGTGCTGACGGGACAGTTCGCGGGATTTCCGCTGATGTACCACTGGCGCGTGCTCCCGCACTCCGCGCCCGCCCCGGTCGAGGAGCTGGCCGACGTCGATCGGGCGGTCGCGTACTGGGGAGGCGGGGCCGGGGTGCGCCGCCGCATCGAAGCCCTGCGCACCTCCTCGGCGAGCCTGACCCTGTTCATGGAACACCTCCCGCACAACCTGCACGAATGGCTCACCACGCAGGTGAACGGGGGGATCGAGGCGGCCTGTTCCGTGGTGGAGCGCGGCCTGCGCAAAGGCGTGTCCTTCATGAACTCCCGCGGGCTCCTGCACTTCGACGCGCACTTCGAGAACATCATGACCGACGGGGAGCGCCTCTACTTCGCCGACTTCGGGCTCGCCACCTCCACCCGGTTCGCCCTGTCGCCGGAGGAGCGCGACTTCCTGGACGTGCACCGCACCTACGACCAGGCGTATACGATCTCGTACCTGGTGAACTGGCTGGCCGCGGCCCTGTACGAACGGGACAGGGACGAGCGGGCCGCGCTGGTGCGGTCCTGGGCCGGCGGGAAGCGGCCCATCGGGACTCCCGGCGGGATCGCCGAGATCCTTTCCCGCCACAGCCCGCTCGCCACCGTGATGAACGGCTTCTACCGCGGCCTGCAGAGCGAGAGCAGGAAGACGCCGTACCCGCTGGAGGAGATCCGCCGCGTCCTAGGATGATCAGCGTGACCGTGTTGCGCTCCGTCGCCCTGTTCGTCGTGGCCGCCGTCGCCGAGATCGGCGGCGCGTGGCTGGTCTGGCAGGGGTGGCGCGAACAGCGCGGGCCGCTGTGGATCGGCGCCGGGATCGTGGCGCTCGGCGCGTACGGATTCGTCGCCACCTTCCAGCCCGACCCGAACTTCGGCCGCATCCTGGCCGCCTACGGCGGCGTCTTCGTCGCCGGCTCGCTGGCCTGGGGCATGGTGGTGGACGGCTTCCACCCCGACCGCTGGGACGTGCTCGGGGCGCTGATCTGTCTGGTGGGCGTCGCGATCATCATGTACGCTCCGCGCGGCTGATCATCCTCTCCCCGTGGACACGCCGACAGCGCCGAGGTTCAGCGTGGGGAGCTGGGCTCGGGAGGTCACGCCGAGCTTGGGGTAGGCCTTGTACAGGTGATAGCCGACGGTGCGTGGGCTGAGGATCATTTGGGCGGCGATCTCCTTGTTGGACAGGCCGTCGGCGGCCAGGCAGACGATCCGGAGTTCCTGCGTGGTCAGGGATGTCCGGGTGCTGCGGCTTTCCTGTGGCGGCTTGGCGCCGGTGGCCTCCAGTTCGGCGCGGGCGTGGGCGGCCCAGGGGCGGGCGCCGAGCAGGTCCAGGGCGTCCAGGGCACGGGTGAGGTAGGTGGCCGCGACGGCTTTCCCGCGAGAGCGGCGCAGCCATTGGCCATACAGCAGTTCGGTGCGGGCTCGCTCGAACGGCTGGGTGATCTCGAGGGCCGCCTCCGGCGCCAACATCGCGGCCTTCAACATCGGCAACGCGCTCGGCGCCTGGCTGGGCGGGCTGGGCCTCGGCGCCGGACTCGGGTTCGTCTCGCCGCTCTGGATCGGCGCCGCCATCACCGCCGCCGGGCTCATCGTCCTGCTGGGCGGGTCGCTACGGCCGCGCCGCCGGGTGTTGCGGTCAGTCCCGGACCGGGCCGAAACAGCACCGGTCGCTCCCCACGGATCTGGGGAGCCACGCTGATCAGGCAGACGAGGCCGCGGTAGGAGCAACCCCACACCGCGATACGTACGCTGGCAGCAACGCACGCGATCTACGAGTCGGCCCGTGAAGAAAGGACAGTGACGCTGTGATCACCCGTTGGACGGAGCTGACCAGGGAACGCTTGACCGACCTCCTGCCGGACTCGCTCGTGGTGCTGCCGGTGGGCGCGGTCGAGCAGCACGGGCCGCACCTGCCCACATGGACCGACGCGCTGCTGGTCACCACCGTGGTGGAGCGGGCACTCGACATCACGTCGGCGCGGACGGTGCTCGCGCCGACGGTGATGACCGGGGCCTCCGACCAGCATCTGCCCTTCGGTGGCACGTTGTCGCTGCGTCCTGAGACGCTGCTGGCCGTGCTGCTGGATCTGGCCAGGAGCGTGGCCGAGTGCGGCGGGCGCAGGCTGGTGCTGGTCAACGGGCACGGCGGCAACCAGGGGGCGTGCACGGACGCGGCCTCGGCGGCAGTGGTGCGTTACGGGCTTTCAACGTGCTCGTGCAGCCGGCCACGTTCTGGCGCGACGTCGACGGTTACGTCGAGGACCCGGCCCGCGCCACAGCGGCCCAGGGGGAGAAGTGGCTGGAGACCGCGATCACCACTCTGGCCGCGCGGCTGTCGGAGCTGGAGCGCGTACTGTGACCAGCCCCTGAGGCGCATCGGCGCCTGTACGGAGGAGCTGCGCCCCCGGCGAAACAACCGCCTTGCCGCCTTCCTCCCGGAGTAGCGTCGCGGCATGCTGATCATTGACAACGTCAAGATCGCGTACGAGGAGGCGGGCCCCCATACCCCGGCGGGCACTGTCGTGCTGATGCATGCGGGGGTGGCCGCCATGCGCATGTGGGACCACCAGTTCCGGGTGCTGTCGGAGCGCTACCGCGTGATCCGCTACGACCAGAGAGGTTGTGGCCGCTCCGGCGACGCCGAGGGCGACGTGTGCCACCACGAGGACCTGCTCGCCGTCATGGACGCGCTGGGGGTCGAGCGGGCGGCGCTGGCGGGCAGCTCGATGGGCGGCGCGTACGCCACCGAGGCCGCCCTGGCCGCCCCGTCCCGCGTGGCCGCGCTCGCCCTGATCGGCTCCGGTCTGGCCGGTCACCAGTGGCCGCGCGAGATGCTCGACCAGGCGCGCGACCGGGTCCACACCTCGGTGCCCGCCGACCGCCTGGCCCGCTACCGCGCGGGCACCTCCGGCCACGTGGACCCGGATGATGTGCGCGCGTATGCCGAGGCCCACACGCTCTGGCAGGTCGCCGGGCCTGACCGCGACCGCGCCGCACTCACCGACGAGGTGTGGTCGGCCGCCGTCGAAATGTGCCGCCTGGTGTTCGAACGCTCCTGGATCGGCCCCCGCTCCACCGAACGCTTCCTCACCCCGCCGGCCGCCACCCGCCTGCCCGAGATCACAGCTCCCACCCTGGTGATCAATGGTCTGTCGGACGTGCCCGCCATCCAGGAGGTCTCGACATTGCTCGCGACGGGCATCCGCGGCGCCCGCCGCGTCGACCTCCAGGAAACCGGCCACCTGCCACCGCTGCAACGACCGGACGACGTCACCCGCGCCCTGACGACGTTCCTCGCCGAGCTCCCCACCCTCTGACGGCACCGGTCCTTCCGCCGGGCTACCGGCCGGTGATCTCGTGGCCGGCGGCCCGCAAGGCGGCGACCACGCGGTCGCGCTGTGGCTCGGGCGCCAGGACCAGATCGGCTTGGTAGGTGGAGGCGACGAAGACCGGCACCTCGGACTCGGCGAGGGGCTGGACAACAGATGCCAGAAGACCGGGGACATCCAGGCCGTGTCCCGCGTCGGCGTCATAGATGCCGATCCAGCGGTCCGCCGTGGCGGTCTGCCCGGAGGCCTCCCTGATCACGGTCAGCCCCTCGGACGTGCGCACGAGTGCGTGCCAGGAGTCGTCACGGGGATGACGACGATCCGCGAGATGTTCGATGGTGAACACCGTCGGCAGGACCGTCAGACGCAGCGTGGGCCGGGCCGGGCGGCGCACGGTCAAACCCTCAGGAAAATCGTTTGTCACCCGCCGATTCTTCCAGCCCGCACCTGAGATCCACTCGTCGAACTGCCGGCAGACCCCCGGCTCCAGCACGTGGTCGCCTCGGGGAGAGCGGACGGCCCCGCCGTCCGGCTGTACGCCGCCCTGCACAGACTGCCCGGCCACGTCCACCAGCCGGCCAGTCGTCATGATCAATAGCCGGCGAGCTTCTCTGACGGCTGCAACACACAGAACTCGTTGTCGTCGGGGTCAATGAGCACATGCCAAGCCCAGCCGTCTTCCTCGACCGGATCGTTGGTTACGCGCCGCCCTCCCAAGGCCACCAGCCTGGCCACCTCCGCCTCCAGGTCAGGTACCCGCAGATCCAGATGCACCCGGTTCTTGGTCACCTTCGGCTCCGGAACCTGCTGCAACAGCAGCTCGACGCCGTTCCCTCCCGGGGGTAGGAGCCGCCGATAGCGCCCGGTCGAGCTTGACTCAGCGGTGTAGCCGAGTGCTCCGCACCAGAACGCCGCGGATCGGTCCAGATCGGCGCAGTCCAGGACTACCACCAGGACAACATCATCTCGCCCGCCGAACCGAGCCGGTCCACCATCCATAGCGGCACGCTACGCCTGGACGTAGTGAGAACGGACAGCCACCCGATCACTCTTTGCCATCAGATGAGAACTCGCGACTCCATCCTCGGCGAGTCGTCTTGGCCGGGGGCAGCGCCCTCGTGGTCCGGTATCGCACGTGGCAGCCCAGGAAGGATCCGTCATCGTGCGTCGCGGATCCCGAGAATGTATGTCGCGGTCAGCGCGACGGCCCGGTCGTGGTCATGTGACAGATCCGCGAGGGCTCGTGAGGCTGTGGTTCCCGGGATGTCCGCGAGCGCCTGTGTCAGCCGTCGCCGCGCAGACGCTTCGACGCCGCTGTGGGTGAGGCGGTCAACGAGGCCGGTAGCGATCTGATCCGCCAGCGCGGGACGACTCGCCAGCGCGCTCAGGGCGTCGGCCGCGTCGACGTCGTTCGTCCCCTCGACGACGATGTCGATGAGCGTCGGGATCGCGCCGGCCACTCCCCGTGACCCGAGCGCCAGAGCCGCGTACCTGCGGACCGCGACGTCGGGGTCCGTGAGCGAGCCCCGCAGCAGTGTGGTCGCCGCATCGTCCGGGATCTCGGCGATGGACTGGACGGCACGCGTGCGCACCTCGGCCACTGGCGAGCCGAGCCCCTCCGCCAGCAGCGTCAAGCCGTCATCGCCCGATTGCGCCAAAGCCCAGCGAAGGGCTCCGGCGACGTTCGGGTCCGTCTCGCTCAGTGCCGCCTCGACCAGTGCCTCCACCGGCATCGGCGCCTCTTCGACCGAGGACAAGGCCGCGCGCTGGCGTCTGCCGGCGCTCTTCGACCCCAGCGCCTGCAGGAGCGCGACGATCTGGAGGACGTCCTCCCAGCCGGCGGGTTCTACGGCGTCGATCCGGCGCAGTCGCGTGAGCAGCTCCGTCTCAGCCGCGATGCGTTCTCGCGTCTGGCGGATGAGGTCGTCGACGAGCTCAGAGGGCGCGAAGCCGGGATCATCGAGCGCGCGACTGACGTCACGCAGCGACAGCCCCAATGAGCGCAGGCTCTCGATCTGGAAGATCCGCCGGATGTCCTCGCCGGAGTACTCGCGATAGCCCGCGCCGGTACGACCCGTCGGCCGCACCAGGCCGAGCGAGTCGTAATGCCTGAGCATGCGGGCGCTGACCCCGGACCGTCGTGCCACATCACCGATCAACACTGCCCATCACTCCTCCTTGCCGCTGCCGCCGAGGGCTACGACGCGCTTGGCCTCCTCGATCGCGAACTCGAATCCGGTATCCGGGTCGCTCAACAGCCGTTCGGTGGCGATCGCGTGGGCGCGCACGCGCGGGTCGAGATGCGTCATCGCGGCGCTCAGCGTGGGCACGATCACCTCACCGAGCGCGACCAGCGCCCGGCTGAGGCTCAGCTGCGTCTCACGTTCGCCACGCCCGAGCTGCGTCGACAACACCGCGGCCAACTCGTGCTCCTCCCCTTCGGGCACGAGCACGACCGCTGCCCGCCACGCGCTCCGCGCCACCTCATCATCGGCGTCGGACAGAAGCGCCGGTGTGATCGCCGGCCACGCTCGCCGATCCCCGATCTTGGACAGCGTGTGCAGCGCCTGGCTTCGTGCCTGCGCACGCTCCGAGCGGAGCTCCTTGAGCAGCTCCGGAACCGTCATGGATGCCGGATGGCGGGTGAGTGCCCAGGTCAGCATATCGCGTACATGGAATTCGGGTTCGATCGCGCATCGTTCGATGAGCTTGCCGATGAAGCGCGGATCAGGCGTCGTGCCGACCGCCATCGCCGCCCGCAGCCGCACTGACGAGTGGCTGTCCGCCAGCCCCTCGAAAGCTCGGATCGTATCCGTGTCCTGCTTCTGCATGGTCATCGGGACCACCTCCTGGGCAACAGTGAAGACCTTGTCACCGTGTCAAGGTCAAGCCGCGGCTCAGAGGATGCGGGGAGGTCAGGCGGTGAGGGCGGCCATGAGCTCGTCCCGGCCGCGGGCGCCGGTTTGCGGAACACCGCCCTCAGGTGGTCGTTGACCGTGTGCGGCGACACGTCCAGCCGTCGGGCGATCTGTTTGGGGGCGGCGCCGCCGTACAGGAGCTCGATCACCGCGCGCTCGCGGGCCGTGATGCCGTACCAGTCACAGAACGACGGCAGCAGCAGCCCGCCGGTCGCCGCCTGGATGTGCCCAGCGGCGCCACAATTACTCCGGAGGGTAGTTGTTCCAGAACGGAAGGTATCCCGAGGAATGACGGTGCGCGACTACTCGTCGGCGACCACGACGTCGTCGATGTTGAGCCCATCGCCGACACTGCCGCTGGCGCCTTGCAGTCATGCGTGCGGTGAAACGGTCAGGACGGACGTGACCACGTCGTGTTCGGAGGTGTGGGCATCGGTCGTGGTCAGCCCGCACCCCAGATCGGCTGGTCGGGATCGGCCGGGGGCAGCTTCGACAGGATGGCGGCCACGCTGTCCCAGTCGGCCACCTCGACGTTGTCGGTCATGAGGCGCAGGCGTTCGGCGATCTCGTGGTGCGCGTCGAGGAGCACCTCGATGCCTTCGATGATCTGACCGGTGACCGCCTCGTAACCGCTGGCGCCGCCCTGGCCCTTGAAGAACGTCGTGCCCTCCGTGGTGCCGCCCCAGAAGTCGCCGATGGCGTTCAGGTCCGCGGCGGCCTCGGCGACGAACTTGGCCAGGTCACCCCTTTCGAGGTCGAACGCGGCCGCCGCCGAGCGGATCTGTGTTTTGTCGAACTCCATGCCGTTCTCAGCCCCCCGCAGGCTTGTGAGCCATGGTGAAGTACAGAAGCACGCGGCCCAGGGTCTGCTTCCAGGTGGGGATGAGCTCCTCGCCCGACTCCCCGTTCATGGCGTCGTACGAGGGGCCGTATCCGACCGACCCGCCGGCCAGGCGGCTCAGGAAATACTGGACGTCCACGTTCGAGGTCACCTTCCTGGCCAGGGGCGCGGCCGCGTCGAACGCCCCGTAGAAGGCGACCGAGGCGGCGAACTCCTTCAGCGCCTGGTTGGCGTTCTCCCCGAGCGAGCCGGGGTCCTCGCCGCGCGCCGCTTTGACCCCCGCCACGACCGCCACGTCGCCCACGGCGAAGAAGGCGCTGCCGATCGTGTACTCCGTCAGCTTGCTCAGCACGATCTTGGCGATGCTGTGTTCCAGCAGCTTCGCCAGCAGCCGGGCCTGCGCCCGCCGGATGAGGATCTGCGTGATCTGGTACGCCGCCCCCGCCTGCCAGGGGAAGGTGGTGATGAAGACGAAACTGGCGAGGTTCGCCAGGGCCAGCGTCCAGTACGCGTCCCGGGCCACCTTGATCGTTTCGGCGAAGTCCAGGCAGGCGGCGCTGTTGTCACGGCACCGCCTGGCGAGCCTGGCGGCGTACCCGTTCTCCTCGGCCTGTGGGTACAGCCCGGCGGTGACCGCGGACTTGAACGCCTCCACCCCGCCCCCCTCGTTCCTGCGCCACACCGACTGAGCGGCCGGGTACGTGTGGCCGGGGCTCTGCTGGATGCGGTCGGCCAGGCGGGCCCAGACGGCAGCGGCCTGGCGCGCCTTGTCCGGATCGCCCTCGGGGTAGTCGACGGCCAGCATCTCGAACACGAAGGCGGCGATGCCGAGCGTGCCGACGCCGTAGATGCTCGCGCGGCCGGGGCTGATCCTCAACGCCGCCGGGTTCCGTCCGTACGGTCGTCGTCCAGCAGCGTGCCGGCGATGAACGGCGCCACCAGATCGCCGGCTTCGTGCTCGGCATCGCGCGCCGCCCGTGCGGAGGCCTCCATGATCGCGGCCGCGAGCTGGTCGGAGCTGAGCCGCATGGCGCGCGGATCGATCGTGATCCCGGCGAGCGCCCCGGTCTGCGTCACGTTCACCACGACCCGCCCGTCGGCCGCCTCGCCCCGGCCCTCGACGGAGGCGATCCGGTCGCGCAGCTCCTCCAGCGCCGCCAGATCCTGCTGGAAGCCTTGAAGGAGCCTGCCCAGCTCCTGGTCGCCGGCGGTGGTGAACGGATCTGTCGGCAATGTCATCCCGCCTCTTGAGTCATCCCTCGCGAACTCAACACTATATATCCGTAAAACAGGCAGGTAATAGGGGTTAATGAGGGCCGCCCCTTGCCGGCCGTCCAGGGTGTCGCTGAGCGGGGCTGCCGAGCCCCGCTCAGCGACAGGAGTGAGAACTCACTTCTTGAAGGTGTCCCTGACCTTCTTGCCGGCGTCCTTGACCTTCTCCCCGGCCTGCTTCAGACCGCCCTTGGTCTGGTCGGCACGGCCTTCTGCCTGCAGTTCCTCATCGTCGGTGGCGTCACCGACGTTCTCCTTCGCCCTCCCCTTGAGCTCCTGGGCCTTGTTACGGATCTTGTCGTTGGCGCTCATATCCATGTCCCTCTGGTCGTCGTGTACCCGCAAGCCTTAGTACTTTCCGACCAGGAGGAACGAAACGTGGTTCCGGTCAGACGGCTCAGCGTGCCGGTGTGCCGTACACGCTGACCTCGGTGAGGTGGAACGACAGGTTCGCCGTGTTGTGCGTGCCGACCACCCGGACGTACCGGGCCCTGGCCTCGGTGGTCATCGTGTCCCCGGCGTCGGTCGCGGCGCGGGGACCCCGGCGGCCTCCGAGGGTGTACCAGGTGACACCGTCGAGGCTGCCCTCCAGCCGGTACTCGTAGTAGCGCCCGCCCCCGACGTAGTTGCGCACGTTGACGCGTGAGATGTCGTCGATTGCCCCGAGGTCGACACTCCACCAGGTGGTGTCCCAGGTCATCTGGCTGGCGAAGTACGGTGAGTTGGCCCGGTTGCCGTCGTTGGCGTACCCGGGGCCGCGGTTCGGCTCCGAACTCAGCGCCGTGACCGGTTTGCGGAGGCTCTGCAGCGTGTCACCCGAGCCGTCGCGCGCGGTGGACGGGGCCGGCGCGGGTTCGGTCAGCACGGCGATCGCCTGCCGGCCGGTGTGCCGGTTGGCCGCGCTGACGAACAGCCCGGCGTCGAGCGCCGTGTCGGCGCCCGGTACGGCGGCCGACCCGATCACCGCCCAGTTGGCGCCGTCGCTGCTGCAGGAGGCGGTGAGCCGGTCGCCGGACCTGCCGATGCGCACGTGTACGGGCGGCGCGAACCCGCCCACCTCCGCGTTCGCGTCGAGCTGACCGTTGCCGTCGGAGTCCCAGCTGAAGACGCAGCCGTGACCGGGAGTGAGGGCGATGTTGGCGTACCCGGCCGAGCCTGAGGTGCCCAGGTCGCCGCTCACCACCAGCCCGGACCGGGTGTAGTCGGACGCGCCGTCCTGCCGGAGCACCGTGCTCTCGACCTGCTGCCCGTCGGCCAGGGCGTGCGTGCGGTAGGCGGTGGCCAGCTCGTTGGTCTCCCGCCACAGGTCCGCGCCACCCGCCGCGATCGCGATCCCGTCGCCGGTGGCGGCGAACTCGGCCTGCGTGTTGCTCGTCGTCCGGTACGACGAGGGCACGGCTCCGGCGATCAGCAGCTGGGCCGAGGCCGTGTCGCGCCGGCCGGCGTCCGCCGAGGTGACCTTCAGCTCCGGGGTCGTGCCCGGGGCCTCGGAGGCCGGCACGGTGACCGTCCACGTCACGGTGAGCCGGTCGCCCGGGGCGATGCGGTCGGCGCGGTCCGGGGAGGTCGCCCGCACCCGGTATCCCCGCGGGGCGTCGAGCCGGAGCGTCACCCGGCCGGTGGGCCGCAACGTGTTGTCGTTGGTGAACACGGCCGTGACCTGCACGGTCTCACCCGGCTTGACCCCCTTGCGGTCGATCTCGACGCTCACCGCGCCGTCCGGCAGTCCGGCCACTTCGGCCGCCTCGGTGTAGGCGTCGCCACGTGGCTCGGAGGCGAGCTTGGTGCCGGCCTTGGCCCAGTCCTGGGCGACGGCCCGCCAGTCGATCGGCTCGGGGTAGTCGGCGCCCGAGCGCAGCGCGGCCTTCAGGCTGTCGAAGAACAGCTGCCACCGCTTCGCGTAGTACTGCCCGACGAGGCCGTTCATCTCCCTGCGGGCGTAGTCCTGCAGGTCGGAGTCGGCGGACCAGAGCGTCACCAGCGACTTGAGGTTGTAGTCCAGGGTCGCCGCCTCGGCGGGGGTGGCGGCCTGCCGGCGGCTCTCCTTCTGCCACGTGCCGAGCAGGAAGTGCTCGTCGGTGCCCAGCAGCCGGTCCATCAGCCGGATCTCGTCCATCCACTGGCCGGTGAGGCGCTCGAAGCGGTCGAGATCCTTGGCGCGGTAGGCGGCGCGGATCTCGGGCAGTCGCAGCCGGCTGTGGTTGGCCAGCACCTGCCGGGCGACGTCCACGAGGTCGTAGCGGTAGGCGCCGTTACCGCGCAGGCGCCGGTCGACCTGGAGCAGTTCGTCCAGCGCCTTGTCGAAGGCGGCGATGTCGTACTGCAGGGGGTAGCCGGTGTTCGCCAGGCCGGGCTGGTCGTCGTACAGGCCGGTGACGTGCCGGGTGTCGGCGGTGGCGGGCCAGCTGTAGACGGTGTCGAGGAGGATCCGCCAGGCCGCCTTGGCGTGCGGGTCGCCGCCGCCGTACCGGGCGGTGGCATAGTCGTCGAACCACTGGTCCATGTCGGCCCGGCCGTCCTGCCACGGCAGGTCGGTGAAGAACGCGAGCGCGGCCGGGTTGTTGTCGATCGCCTCCGGCATCAGCGCGATGCCGTTCATCGCCGTGCCCGCCTTGTCGCGCCAGGCGTGGAACTTCTCGTTCCACACCGTCAGCCGGGCGCCGAGGTTGACGTGGCCGCCGAAGTTCCAGATGGTGCCGAACGCGTACCCGGTGCCGAGGAAGTCCTTGTCCCGGTCAGTGGTGCCGGACTCCTCGCTGATGCCGTCGACGATGAACATCTTGCTGCGGTCGATGGCCTGGAGCGTCGCCGGCAGCGGGTTGCTCTGCCATCCCAGGATCGTCCAGATCGCGTCGGGGTGGGCGGTGTTCAGGGCTCGCTGCACCGCCTGTGAGGCCTGCGCGACGTTGACCGTGCCGGGCGTGCCGCCCTCGTGCAGCAGGTCCATCTTGTACATGGTGCTGGGGCCGAACAACTCGGTCTGCACCCGGTAGAACGCGGCCGCGACGCGCTCGAAGATCGGGCCTGTCGGGTCGAGCCAGTGGGGGCGTTCGAGCTTGTTCCAGGTGCCCTGCGGGACGGTGTTGGCCTCCGGATTGTGTTGCTTGAAGTCGGTCGGCACGGTGCCGAAGTAGCCGGGCAGCACGGGAACCATGCCCAGCGAACGCAGGCGGTCGGCCATCTTGCGGCCGAGTTCGGCCCGCTGGTCGATGAGCTGCTGGGAGATGGGGCCGTCGGTGCAGCACATGTTCTGCAGCAGCCACCAGGCCTGGTGGCCCGGCTGCGGGATCCACGCGCGCATCTGCTCGTCCGTGTAGCCGAACTCCATGAAGGTGCGCTGGTAGACCGCCTCCTGGCCCTCGTAGACGAGCACCTCGTTGATTCCGTGCAGCGCGAGGACGTCGATCCGCCGCTGCCACTCCTGCCAGCTCAGATACGGTCCCGCGTAGCCCTGGTTGGTGTCGTTGAGCGCGAAGCGGTGATCCACCGAGGAGTCCTCGGCGAGGGGAGCCGCGGGCAGGGGGAGGCGCTGGGGCAGGTCGGTCTGAGAGCCGTTGATCGCGATGTCGGCGTGCGCCACCCGGCGCAGGTAGTAGCCGAAGCCGGTGAGCTGAACCGCGGGTGTCGTGCCGGCGACGACGAGGCGGCCCCGCTCGGCGTACACCTCGAACCGGTCCCGTCCCGCGCCCTTGTCGATCGCGCGCAAGGTGACCTGCCTGGCGCGTGCGGCGCCGATCAGCCGTTCCAGGGCCTGCGCCGCCGGGCCGTCGAGGCGGGTGGGCGCCGGCTGCGAGGGCGTGCCGGCCGCCGCCACGGGCTGGGCGACGAACGGGGCGGCGAGCATCGTGAGCAGGACGGCGAGCGCCGCCAGGCACGGCCGTAACCGGAGGGCGGGACTCTGCGGGGCGCGGGGCATGGGGACGGCCACCTCCGAGGGGGCGAGCAAAGTCCATTAAGTAAAGGACTTTTCGTAAGATCGCTGCGAAAATATACTCAGCTGCGAGCGACCGAAGGTCAAGATCTCGCGGCAGATGTTTCATGAAACGGACAGCGAGGGGCGTGGATGCAGGCAGAACGGCCGCCGGGCACGCCGGTGCTGCGGAGGATGAACCGGGCCGCGGTGCTCGACGCGGTCCGGCGGCGCGCGCCCGAGCCCGTACGGGTGGCCGAACTCGCCCGGCTGACCGAGCTCACCCGCCCGACGGTCGCCCAGGCCGTGGAGGACCTGCTGGCCTCCGGCTGGCTGCGGCAGCACGCGCCGCGGCCTGCCACGGTGGGCAGACCGGCGACGCGGTTCTCGCTGAACGGCCGGGCGGCACCCGTACTGGGCCTGGACGTCGGCCCGCACACCGTGACGGCGGGCATCGCCGACCTGACCGGTGAGCGCCTCGCCGTGGTTCGCCGGGCGGTCGGCCACCGTGACGCCCAGCACCTGCTCAAGGCGGTGGACGAGGCGGCGGGCGAAGCCCTGGCGACCGCCGGCCTGGCCGCCGAGCAGGTCATGGCCGTCACCGCGGCGACCCCGGGCATCGTCGAGGAGGGCACCGGCCGCGTGTTGTTCGCCCCGAGCGTGCCGGGCTGGTCGGAGATCGACCTCGCGGGCCGCCTGCGGGACCGTTTCCAGTGTGCGGTCACGGTGGAGAACGACGCCAACCTCGCCGCGCTGGCGGCCGCCCGCCGGCACGCCGGCGCGGGCACCCTGCTCGCGGTTCAGTGGGGCGAGCGGCTCGGGGCCGGCGTCGTCATCGACGGGCGCCTGCACCGGGGCGCGGGCCAGGCCGGTGAGATCGGGTTCATCCGCCCGTCCGCCACCCCCCTCGACACGGCCGGGGACGGTCGTGGGCCGCTGGAGCGCGCGATCGGCGCCGAGGCGATCGTCGAGCTCGCCCGCCGTCACGCCGCGGAGCATCCGGGATCCGATTTCGCCCGTGTGACGGACGCCGCCGCCGTCTTCGCGGCCGCCGCCGCGGGTGACCCCGTCGCCGCCGAGGTCGTCGACCGGGTCGCCGCCGTCTTCGCCGAGGCGGTCGCGCCCGCCGTCCTGGTGCTCTCCCCGCACGCGATCGTGATCGGCGGCGGCATCGCCCGGGCCGGCGCGGTCCTGCTGGAGGCGATCGTCCGGCATCTCGAAGGCCTGACCCTCACCCCGCCGCGCGTGGAGTTGTCGGAGCTGGCCGAGGGCACGGTGCTCACCGGCGCGATCCAGATGGCCCTGGACGAGGTGTGGCGCCACGCCCTGACCGCCTGCTGACCCTCCGGCGGGCAGCCCGGCCTTTTGGTCAGCTGGTCAGCTGGTCAGCTGGTCAGCGCCCTGCTCAGGCGGATTACGGACGATCCGCGCTGAACAGGGCTGCCATCGTGCTCAGGGACAGGTCGGCTCGCCGCTCTGCGCGGGGACGTTCACCCCGCTCCAGGCCGCCTTGATGACGTTGAACTCCACACAGCCGGTGTAGAGCGTCCTGGCTGCCCGCAGCGTGGCCACGCGCGCCTTGGCGTGCGTCCACGGCGCCGTCTTCATGTTCAGGCCGGTCATGAAGATCTGGCCCGCCTTGCGGACGCCGACGCCGGTGATGGCCGCGCCGCCGTCGCACCGGCTGCTGGCCGGCTTTCCGCTCGGGTTCGTGCCCTCGGCCAGCAGGTAGAACCAGTGGTTCTGCGGTCCGGCCGCCGCGTGCACCTCGGTGCCGGGGATGGAGGAGCTGTAGCAGTTCGGGTGACCCAGCGCAGACGGGTTGTACATGTTCCTGATCGCGCCGCGGCCCGACAGGTTGACCTCTTCGCCGACCAGGTAGTCGGGCGGGTCGAGGCTGGCCGGTTCGTTGACGTACGCCTCGGTCAGCGCGCCGAAGATGTCACCCGTCGACTCGTTCAGGCCGCCGGACTCGTTGCCGCTGCCGCCGCTGCCGCCGGAGAACTGGAAGATGCCGTGGCCGAACTCGTGCCCGACGACGTCCATCGAAGTGGCCTGCTGGCTGCTGGCTGAGTTGCGGCCGAAGGAGGCGTACGACCCGTTCCAGAAGGCGTTGGCCTGGTTCAGCCCGACCCTCGCGGGGTAGCCGCGGCCCGAGCCGTTGATGCCGTTGCGACCGAGCCAGTCACGGAGCATGTTCCACTCGCGCTGGGCCGCGAAGAGCGCGTCGACGCAGGCCGTCTCCAGGTTCGTGCCGCTGCCGTTGCCCCAGCTGTCGGTCGACTTGGTGTACACCGCGCCGTTCTGGCCGCCGCACTGGACGCCGGTGCGCGTGGGGTCGCGCATCACGTACGACGGGGAGGTGTCGATGGTGACCGCGCTGCCGTTGTAGAAGCTGTTGCCGGTGCCGTCGACCACCTGGTCCCACTGGTCGATGACCTGGCCGTCACGCGCGTCCACGTACACGTGCACGATGCTGGACTGGTCGTCGGTGGCGGCCACGACCTCCCACGCCAGGCGTGGCGTGGCCGTGGCGGCGTGCACCACGAGAGCCGGCGTGCTGATCGAGGTGGCCTTGGGCGCCACGTTGCGGGCGGTGTCCGCCGCCGCCTGCGCGGCGATCTGCGGCTTGGTGTCCAGCTCGATCTTCGCCTGCTGGCCGGTGTCGATCGTGCTGACGGCCTTGCCGGACTTGCCGGTCGTGACGATGACCTCGCCGCCGAAGACGGGCAGGCCGGCGTGGGTACGCGTGTAGGTGAGGTGCTGTATGCCGTTGACGCCGGCGATGGCCGACGACAGCGAGAAGGCGTCCTGGTCGGCGGCCAGGAGCTGCGTCCGGCTGGAGGCGACGACGCTCTGCGCGGTCGCCACCGCGGCGCCGCGCTCCGAGGGTGAGGGCGGGTCGGCCACCTGGGCGTTCGCGCTTGTGACGCCCGCCGGTGTGGTGATGGCCAGGGCTAACGCGAGTACGGCGGCAGCGCCCAACCTGAGCTTGGGGTTCACGCTCGTTGCTCCTCAAGGGGGGTGGAGTGGACGAGCCCCGGCCGGCTGGGGATGCACTCAGATTCGCACCGCGGATGACCTAAGTGATACCTCCCAATTTGCCCATACCGCCGTGGTATGGATGGTGTCAGCTCAGCAGGGCGCTGTCCCACGACGTCATCGGGGTGGTCCCCGTGGCGTAGGTGTGGAGGGCGAGGGCGATGCCCGCGGCGCCTTCCAGGAAGCCGGGGCGGTCGAGCCGTGGCACAGCCCGGAGTCATGGACGAGCTCGTCGCTCGCCGCGCTCAGCGCACCACGAAGGGCGGCATGCGCGTCGGCGCGCCAGTCCGCGCGGTCCAGCGCGGCGCCGGCCAGATACACCGCACGGGCCGCACCCGCGGCGCCGTAGCACCACGAGTCTCGCCCGCGTTCCGGCGGTTCCCCGCTCTCGATGTGTGCCAGCGAGATCAGGTGCGGCCGGCGAGGGCCGGCCTCGTCGGTCGTGAGCCAGCGGGACAGTCACAGTAGAGACGGGTGGTATGTCGCCGGTATGTCCATCGCCGGGTATTGACAGTCGCCGCGTCGTTGATGACACTTTGGGCGCTAACCGAAACGCCTGTGTGGACAAAAATGTTAGCGCTAACAATCGATGCGGATGTTAGCGCTACCATGTCGCCCCCCAACGGTCACCGCCGGGCACTGCGCTGCCTCGCCGCACACGAAAGGCACACCATGGGTTCCTGGTCTCTGCAGCACTGGCGGCGAACGGCCCTCACCGTCGCCTCCTTCGCGGCGCTCGTCGTCACCGCGCTGGTCGCCGTGCCGGGCACGGCACAGGCGGCCGGCACGTTGTCCTGCGACATCTACGCGAGCGGCGGCACGCCGTGCGTCGCCGCTCACAGCACCACCCGTGCGCTCTTCGGCTCCTACAACGGGGCGCTCTACCAGGTGCGGCGCTGGTCCGACGGTGCGACGGCCAACATCGGCGTGCTCAGCGCCGGCGGTTACGCGAACGCCGCGACCCAGGACTCCTTCTGCTCCGGCACGTACTGCACGATCGTCCGTATCTACGACCAGACCTCGCGCCACAACGACCTCACGATCGCTCCAGGCGGCGGCGCCAATCCCACAGCCGACCAGGGCGCGAACGCGGCGGCTCTGCCCGTGACGGCGGGCGGCCACAAGGTCTACGGCGTCTACATCTCCGCGGGCAACGGTTACCGCAACAACGCGACGAACGGCGTCGCCACCGGCAGCCAGCCCGAGGGCATGTACATGGTGACCGAGGGCACCCACGTCAACAACCGGTGCTGCTTCGACTACGGCAACGCCGAGACCAACAACCTGGACACCGGCAATGGCGACATGGACGCGATCTACTTCGGCACGCTGTGCTGGTTCGCACCGTGCGCGGGCGGACCGCGCGTCGCGGCCGACCTCGAGAACGGGTTGTTCGCCGGCGGCAACGGCTCCTGGACCGCGAACACCGGCCGCGGCTCCGCGTTCGTGACGGCGGTGCTGAAGAACAACGGCACCTCGACGTACGCCATCAAGGACGGCAACGCGCAGTCCGGCAGCCTGGCGACGCGGTACAACGGGGCGCTGCCGACCCAGGCGGGCTACCGCCCGATGACCAAGCAGGGCGCGATCATCCTCGGCATCGGCGGCGACAACAGCAACGGCTCCGTCGGATCGTTCTTCGAAGGCGTCATGACCAGCGGCTATCCGAGCGACGCCACGGAGAACGCGGTGCAGGCCAACGTCGTCTCCGTCGGCTACGGCAAGAGCGTCACCTTCCCCGTGAACGGGGCCACCTACCGGCTCACGAACCTCACAAGCGGCAAGGTACTCGACGCCGTCAACTGCGGCACGGCCAACGGCACGCAGGTCGACCAGTGGCAGGCGCTCGGCAACACGTGCCAGCAGTGGCGCTTCAACAGCGTCGGTGCGAACAAGTGGACGATCACCAACGTCAACGCCGGCAAGGTGCTCGACGCGGTCAACTGCGGACAGGCCCTTGGCACGGCCGTCAACCTGTGGACGTCGCTCGGCAACACGTGCCAGCAGTGGGCGGTCATCCCCGCGGGCAACGGCCGGTACGAGCTCGTGGTCGAGAACAGCGGCATGGTGCTCGACGACGAGAACTGCGGCACGGCGAACGGCACGCCGGCCCGGCTGTGGATGTGGCTCAACAACCCCTGCCAGCTCTGGTCGATCGCACCGTAGGACACCGGTTGGGCACGGCCGAACTGCCATGATGGTCTCCTTTTCCGATGAGAAGGAGAGACGATCGTGCGCGTTGCTCTGGCCGGGCTCGCCACCAGCCACCCGTACGCTGACGCCCGCACCCTGGCCCGGCACGCCGAGCTGGTGGTGTGGGAGCCGGACCAGGAACGGTTGCGTCGCTTCACCGAGGAGCATCCGGGGGCCAAGGTGGCGGCCGGCCTCGGTGAGGCGCTGGCCACCGGCCCCGACGGCGTGGTGCTGACCGTGCCCAACCCGCAGGTGCCCGGGGCGCTGGCGCAGGTGCTGGACACCGGTGTGCCGTGTTTCCTGAACAAGCCGGCCGCCGCCTCCCGGGCCCAGCTTGACGCGCTCGACCGGCTGGCGATCCACGAGCGGGTGTTGTCGAGCTCGGTGCTGCGCTTCGCCCCCGCCTTCGCGGGGGTCCGGGTGGATCCGGAGGAGTTGCTGGCCGTGCGGGCGACCGTACGGCATGACGTGGGACTTTGGGACACCGGCTACAACGCCTGGCAGGACACGCCGGGCGAGGGCGGCGGGACCCTGGTGACGATGGGCGTCCACGGCGTGGAGCTGCTGGTGGCCCTGCTCGGCCCCGACGTGCGGCTGGCAGGGGCCGCGGGGGCCAGCCGGCACTACCGGAACCTGCGCTCGGAGGACACCGGCGTCATGGCGCTGAGGTGGGGGAACGGCGTCACGGGGACGGTCGAGATCCTCGGCGTCTCGGAAGGCGAGTCCTACACCGTCACCCTGCACAGACGCGACGGCTCGGAGACCATCGCGATCGAGGGTGGCGACGACCCGCTCAAGGGGCTCGGGTACGAGGGGACGATCGACGCGTTCCTCTCGATGCTCGGCGGCGCGCCCAGTCCGGTGCCGTGGGAGCAGACCAGGGCCATCCTGGAGGTGCTGGTCCAGGCCCGCGAGAGCGCCTGACCCCAGCCGGCCGTTGGCAGCCGGGTCGGCTGGTCCAGGGCCCGCGGGAGCGCCTGACCTCAGCCGCCCCGTTGACAGCCGAAGTCTGGGACAGTTACGGTCTGGACCGTAAATGACATACGGAGGAGAACCCGCGTGCGGACGACAGCGGAACTCGAAGAGCGGCTGGCGCGGCCGAGTGCCGGGCTCGTCGAGGATCTGAGCAGCCTCGACGGTGACATTCTGATCTTGGGCGCCGGCGGCAAGCTCGGGCCCAGCCTGGTCCGGCTGGCGCTCAACGCCACCAGGGCCGCGGGCTCCGAGCGGCGGATCATCGCCGTGTCCCGCTTCTCCGAGCCGGGGCTCGCGCAGGCGCTCGCCGGGGAGGGCGCCACGGTGGTGCCCGCCGACGTGGCCGACGAGCGCGCCCTGCGGGAGCTGCCGGACGCGCCGAACGTCGTCTTCCTGGTCGGCGCGAAGTTCGGCACGCAGGGGCGCGAGCACGCCACCTGGTTCACCAACACGTACCTGCCGGGACGGGTGGCCGACCGGTTCAGGGACGCCAGGATCGCCGCCCTGTCCACCGGGAACGTCTACCCGCTCGTCCCCGTCACGAGCGGCGGCAGCACCGAGGACTCTCCGGTCGGGCCCGTGGGCGACTACGCCATGAGCTGCCTGGGCCGGGAGCGGGTGCTGACGCACTTCTCCGAGACGTACGGGACGCGCCTGTCGCTCATCCGCCTCAACTACGCGGTCGAGCTGCGCTACGGCGTGCTCGTCGACCTGGCGCAGAAGGTCCTGGCGGGAGAGCCGATCGACCTGTCCACCGGGCAGGTGAACGTGGTCTGGCAGGGCTATGCCAACGAGGTCACGCTGCGGTCGCTGGCCCTGGCCGACACGCCGCCTGCCGTTCTGAACGTGACGGGACCCGAGCTGATCTCCGTCCGCCGGGCCGCGCTGGACCTCGGCGCCGCGCTCGGCAAGGAGCCCGTGTTCACCGGGCAGGAGGCGCCGACCGCGCTGCTGTCGAACGCGGCGCGCTGCCACCGGCTGTTCGGTTATCCGGAGATCACCCCCGCCGAGCTCATCGAGCACACCGCCCGGTGGGTCTCCGAGGGCGGGCAGCTGCTCGGCAAGCCGACCAAGTTCGAGCGCCGCGACGGGCGTTTCTGACCCGCGCGCCACCGGCAGCGCGTTTCCGGCCTGCGTGAACATCCGGCCTGCGTGAACATCCGGCCCGCGTGCGCATCCGGCTCGCGTGTCACATTCGAGAGAAGGGGGACCTCACGTGCTCAGCACGGCTCCAGAGGCGCAGACGTCCGTGCGCGACCTGTTCAGGCGCGGTCTGGTGATCCCGGCGCATCCGCTGGCGCTCACCGAGGACAGGAAGCTGGACGAGCGCCGCCAGCGGGCGCTGACCCGCTACTACGTCGAGGCGGGAGCGGGCGGCCTGGCGGTGGGCGTGCACACGACGCAGTTCGCCATCCACGGCACCGGCCTGCTGGCGCCGGTGCTGGAGCTGGCCGCGCGCACGGCGGGGGAGTCCGAGCGCGAGGTGGTGCTGGTGGCCGGGGCGACCGGCCCCACCGCGCAGGCGGTCGCGGAGGCGGAGCTGGCCAGGTCGCTCGGGTACCACATGGTGCTGCTCAGCCCGTACCGGGAGCTGGACGAGAACGCGCTCATCGAGCGGGCCAGGGCGGTCGGCGAGGTGCTGCCGGTGATCGGCTTCTACCTGCAGCCGGCGGTGGGCGGACGCAACTTGTCACGAAATTTCTGGACAAGGTTGGCGGGTATTGAGTCCGTCGTCGGCATCAAGGTCGCGCCCTTCGACCGCTACAGGACGCTGGACGTCCTGCACGGCGTCGTACGCGCCGGGCGAACCGCCGAGGTGGCGCTCTACACCGGCAACGACGACCACATCCTGGCCGACCTCATCACCGGGCACCGGGTGGTGGTGGACGGGCGCGAGGTGGAGGTCGAGTTCGTCGGCGGGCTGCTCGGCCAGTGGGCCGTGTGGGTGCGGCGGGCCGTGGAGCTGCTGGAGGAGGCCAAGCTGGCGCGCGCCGGCGACGACGCGGAGGTGCGGCGGCTGCTCACCCTGGACGGGCACCTGACCGACGCCAACGCGGCCATCTTCGACTCGGCCAACGGCTTCCACGGCTGCATCCCGGGGATCCACGAGGTGCTGCGGCGGCAGGGGCTGCTGGAGGGGCGCTGGTGCCTCGATCCGGCCGAGGGCCTGTCGCCCGGTCAGCTCGCGGAGATCGACCGGATCTGGGCCGCGTACCCGTGGCTCAGGGACGACGACTTCGTCGCCGACGGGCTCGACCGCTGGCTCTCCTGACCGTGCCCGTGCCCGTGCCCGTGCCCGTGCCCGTGCCCGTGCCCGTGCCCGTGCCCGTGCCCGTGCCCGTGCCCGTGCCCGTGCCCGTGCCCGTGCCCGTGCCCGTGCCCGTGCCCGTGCCCCTGCGCCGTGGGTCAGAGGGTGAGGCGGTAGAGGGTCAGGGGGCGGCCGCTGGAGCCGCTGGTGAGGTTGCCCGTGCGTTCGGCCAGCCCGGCCAGCTCCAGGCGGTGCAGCATGCGGCGGGCCGTGCGCTGCTGGACCGCGAGGCGGTCGGCGATCTCCCGCGTGGTCAGCGGCTCGTCGCCCGCGGCGGCCCGCGCCTCCAGCAACTTCTCCAGCGTGGGCACCGACAGGCCGACCCGGCGGGCGATGACCGACAGGTTCTGGCTGCCGGTCGGCGTGGCCGCCACCGACTCCAGAACGATGTCCGTGTCCGCGCGCAGCGACAGCACGGCGGCGACGTCGCCGATCCGGCGTGCTCTGGCCAGGGCGCGCCTGGCCAGGCTCTCCGCCTCCGCCGCGCTGCGGCCGAGACCGAAGCCGACGCGCACCACGTCGTTCTGGGTGGCCAGGCGGGCCAGCATCGGCAACCCCGTGTAGCCTCCCGTGGCGTCGTACAGGGGCCCGCGGGTCGTCACCAGCAGGTGGGTGCCGCCGCGGAAGGCGGCCAGCGTGCCGCCGAGCGCCGTGGCCTCGCGCAGCAGCCCTTCCTCGTTGGCCACCTCGATGAGCCCGAGCGCGATCTGGGCGTCCTCCTGGGCCTGTCCTTCCGCGGTCAGCAGGAGCTGGCGCAGCGCCACCCGTACGGAGTGCACGGAGGGCACCAGGCGCAGCACGTGCAGTTCGTCGCGGAGCGCCTCGTGCACGGAGCTGAGACAGGTGATCACCGCGTGCGCCTGGCCCTTTCGGTGGAAGGCGATCGCCCGCTTGGAGGTCATCTCCGGCCGGTACGGGAGCGTGCGCAGGTCGCCGCTCGGCAGCCCGGCCTCGGCGAACGTGGCGCTGACGTCGGAGGCGGGCAGCGTGTCGATCGACAGCCTGGTGACGTCCTCGCCCTGGTGCTGGAGGCGGACGAGGGCGTTGAGCAGCGTCGCGCCCGAATAGTCGACGAACGCGGCGGGCCGGGTGAGAGCCTCGGCGGACCGCGAGAGCATGTAGGGCACGATGCCGGTGAACAACCAGCCTTCGACGGCGGAGGCGTGCGCCTCGACGATCGCGGGCGCCTGCGACTCATGGTCGTAGTCGAGACGCAGCGCGCTGACGCCCGGCTGCTCCTCGCAGACGGCCGCGACGTCGTCTACCAGATCGTGCGGGCCCACGACTCCGATGACGATTCCCACGCACGCCTCCCTCTCGATTATTTCGGTCAAGACCGCAATCATAACTTGTGAGGTACTCGGTGAAGTTCCCGTCCATGGCAGAAGCCGACGGCCGTACGCTCGGCGACGAGGAGATCGCCGCCGCCGAGCGGGTGATCCGCTCGGGCATGCTCAACTCCGTCTGGGGCACGGAGGCGCGGGCGTTCGAGGCCGAGCTGGCCCGGATGTACGGCGTCCGCCACGCGATCACCTGCAGCTCCGGCACCGCGGCCCTCCATCTGTCGGTCGTCGCGGCCGCGCCTGACCCAGGGGACGAGATCATCACGACGCCGATCACGGACTTCGGGACCGTGGCCCCCATCTTGGCGCAGAACGCCATTCCTGTCTTCGCCGACGTGGATCCGTCCGACGGCAATCTCGATCCGGCGGCCGTGGCCGCGCTCATCGGCCCCAGAACGCGGGCGATCATGGCCGTGCACCTGTTCGGCGCGCCCGCCAGGGTCCGGGAGCTGCGCGACCTGGCCGACGAGCATGGACTGGTGCTCATCGAGGACTGCGCGCAGGCGTGGCTGACCGAACTCCCCGGCGGCGCGCTCGCGGGCACCGCGGGCCAGGTGGGCTGTCTCAGCCTGCAGCAGTGGAAGCACATCACCTGCGGCGACGGCGGTGTGACGATCACCGATGACGACGAGCTGGCCAGGCGGATGCGGCTGTTCTCCGACAAGGGCTGGGACCGCGCGGCCGGGCGCTCGCACGCCGGGTTCGGGCTCAACTATCGCATGACCGAGCTCCAGGCGGCCGTGGCGCGCGCGCAGCTCGCCAAGCTCCCCGGCGTGCTCGCCGCCCGCCGCCACACCGCCGCGCTCCTGCTGGACGCGCTCAAGGACCTGCCAGGGGTACGCCTGCCGAGCCCCGGCGGCCACGCCTGGTGGCTCTTCCCGATCGTGTGCCCCGGCGGCGACGCTCCTGAGCTGGCCGCCCACCTGGCGGCGGCCGGGATCCCGGCGCGGGCCGGCTATCTCGCCGAGCCGCTGAACAGGGCGCCGGTGTGGGAGGCGGACATCTACGGCACATCGCGCTACCCGCTCGACGGCTACGAACCGAGCCCCTGCCCGGAGGCCGAGCGCATGGTGGACCGTACCCTGCTGGTCATCGACTGGAACGAGAGGTACACGCCCGCGCACGTCGAACTGATCGCCCAGGAAATGATGAAATTTCGGGCTCGACCGTAGGCAGCTAGTTACGTTCATGTATCAGGCATTGACCCGGCCAAGACGCCCTCACTAGGTTTCGGTCAGGACCGGTATTAGTCGAAAGGAAGCCGCCCATGAAGAAGGCAGCGGCAGTCGGCCTCGTGGCCGCCCTGAGTCTCGCGGCCGCCGGGTGCGGATCCGACAGCGGCTCGGACAAGAGCACCGTGACCCTCTGGATGTATCCCGTCATCGGGGACCAGGCCAAGAACCTGGCGTTCTGGGGCAAGGTGGAAAAGGACTTCGAGGCCAAGAACGCGGCGATCGACCTCAAGATCGACCAGCAGCCGTGGGAGGGCCGCCAGGAGAAGGTCACCACCGCCCTGGTCTCCAAGAAGGGCTTCGACCTGGTCGTGCTCGGTCCCGACCAGATCCCGCAGTACGCCCAGCAGGGCACGGTCGAGCCGGTGGACGACATCGTCGCCCCGGCCAAGTCCTCCTTCCTGCCGAACTCGCTCACCGCCCTGACCGTCGGCGGCAAGCTCTACGGCGTGCCGATCTACCAGACGATCACCGCGCCCATCTACAACAAGAAGCTGTTCGCCGAGGCGGGCGTCGAGAAGGTGCCGGAGACGCTGGACGAGCTCAAGGCGGCCGCGCCCAAGCTGGCCGCCAAGAAGGTCGCCGTGCTCGACTACCCGGGCAAGCCGGACGTCAGCCTCAACCAGAGCTTCTACCCGATCCTGTGGGCCAACGGCGGCACCGTCTTCGCCCCCGACGGCAAGACCGTCGCCTTCAACGGCCCGGAGGGCCTGGCGAGCCTGCAGTTCCTGCTCGATCTGAAGGCCGTCGGCGGCCTGCCGGAGAACACCGCCAGCAAGGGCAACGACGTCGAGGGCGGCCCGCTGGCCGCCGGCAAGACCGCCATGTACCACGCGGCCACCGCGGGACAGGTCGACCAGCTCGCCACCGCCATCGGCGCCGAGAACGTCGGTGTCGGCCTGCCGCTCGAAGGCTCCAAGCGGGTCGCGTTCGGCATCCCCGGCGCGCTGGTGCTGGCCAAGCACACGGAGAACAAGGACGCGGCCAAGAAGGTCGCCACCTACCTGTCCTCACCCGAGGTCACGGCCGAGCTGGCCAAGGAGTCCGGCTTCTTCCCCGCGCGAACCGACGTGACGGTGCCCGAGCAGTCGGAGACGTCCAAGGAGTTCGCCAAGTCGTTGCCGTACGCCTTCCCCGGCGACACCCACCCCAAGGCCCGCCAGGTGATGGCTCTCATCGTCCCGCACATCCAGGCGGCGCTGCTGGGCAAGGAGGACGCCAAGACCGCGCTCGACGCGGCCGCCAAGGAGGCCGACACGCTGCTCAGCAGCGGCGGCTGAGGAAAGGAATCACCTGGTGCGTCATCGCCTGCGTGACCCGGTCACCGGCCTGCTGTTCGTGCTGCCCGTGCTCGTGCTGTTCCTGATCTTCCGGATCTTCCCCTCTCTGGGGGCGGCGGGCATGAGCCTGACGAACTGGAACATCGGCGGCGAGTGGGACTTCATCGGCGCGGACAACTACGCCCGGCTGCTCGACGACGTGAACTTCTGGCTGAGCCTGCGGGTGACGCTCGTGTACGTGGTGATCTACGTGCCGCTCACCCTGCTCGTGGCGCTGGGCACGGCGTTGCTGCTCAACCAGGTGGTCTTCCTGCGCGGGCTGTTCCGCGGCATGCTCTTCCTGCCGTACGTGACCAGCTTCGTGCTGGCGGGCATCATCTGGCGCTGGATCTACGAGTTCGACGGGCTGATCAACGGCCTGCTGGCCAAGGCCGACCTCGGCCCGGTCGCCTTCCTGGAGCAGTCGTCGGTGATCCTGCCCGCGCTGGCCGTGGTGTCGGTGTGGAAGGGCTTCGGCTACTCGATGCTGATCCTGCTGGCCGGGCTGAAGTCGATCCCGTCCTCCTACCTGGAGGCGGCCACGGTGGACGGGGCGAGCGCGTGGCAGCGCTTCAGGCGCATCACGCTGCCGCTGCTCAAGCCCACGATCTTCTTCGTCGTGGTGATCGAGACGATCAGCGCGTTCCAGACCTTCGACACCGTGTACGTGATGACCGGCGGCGGCCCGGCCCGGGCCACCTACACCCTCATCTTCGGCATCTACGACCACGGCTTCAGGTCCTTCGACTTCGGCTACGCCGCCACGTGGGGCATGGTGCTGTTCGCGATCGTGCTCATCGTGTCGCTGGTCCAGCGCCGCTTCCTGGATCGGGGGAACACATGACGATCACCGCGTCCCGTCCCGTCACCGAGGTCGCGGCCGCCCGCGCGCCCCGCCGCCCGTGGTGGCGGGGCAGGTGGCCGCTGGCGGCGCTGCTCGCGGTGCTGTCGGTGCTGACCGTCAGCCCCTTCGTGGCGATGTTCATCGTGGCGCTGTCACCGGCGGGCCGCCCCACCGTGCCGAACCAGTGGCCGGAGTCGCTCACGCTGGACAACATCACCGGGGTGCTGTCGTCGTCCGGGTTCGTCTCCTGGACGGTCAACTCGGTGATCTACGCCCTGGTCTCCGTGGTGATCATCCTGCTCACCTCGTCCATGGCCGGGTACGCCTTCGCCAAGAAGCGCTTCCCCGGCAGGGAGGCGATGTTCTGGACGTTCCTCGCCACCATGATGGTGCCGTTCCAGGCGACGCTCATCCCGACGTTCGTGCTGGTCAACAGCCTGGACGGGGTGGACACGTTCTGGGGGCTGATCGTCCCGACGCTGGCCAACTCGCAGGCCGTCTTCCTGATGCGGCAGTTCATCCTGGGCCTGCCCGACGAGTTGTTCGACGCGGCCAAGGTGGACGGGGCCTCCGAGTGGCGGGTCTACTGGACGATCGTGCTGCCGCTGACCAAGCCGATCCTGGCGACGCTCGGCGTGTTCGTGTTCCTGTGGCACTGGAACGACTTCCTGTGGCCGCTGGTCGTCGGGCAGAGCGACGCGACCCGTACGCTGACCGTGGGGCTGACCACGCTGCGGACGGAGGAGCTGCAGCTGTCGGTGCTCATGGCCTCGACGGCGGTGTCCGTGGTGCCGTGCCTGCTGGTGTTCTTCCTGCTCCAGCGGTATCTGGTCAACAGCATCGCGATGACCGGGTTGAAATAAGCTCTGTCGGGTGGATATTTCGGCACAAAACCTTCGCGACCGGCTCCGGGGGGCGCTGATCGCCGCCGCGGCCACGCCCATGACGGAGTCGGGCGAGGTCGATCTCGACGTGGTCTCGCGGTACTTCGCGGGGCTGGTGGCCGACGGCGCCACCGGCCTGGCCGTCCTCGCCCACACGGGCCGCGGCCCGTACCTGGCGCCTGAGATCCGCGCCGCCGTCGTCGAACGCGCGGTCGCGCTGGGCGTACCTGTGCTGGTGGGCGTGGGCGGCTCCGGTCCTGACGGCGTTCAGGACCCGCCTGAGCAGGCGCGGGTGGCTGCCGAGCTGGGGGCGGACGGCGTGCTCGTGTTCCCCTCCGCGGGCGACCGGGTAGCGCTGCACGAGGAGGTATGGCGGGCGGCCCGCCTTCCGATGATCGCCTTCGACCTCTACACCCTCCCGTGCCCCGCCGCGACGATGGGCGCGCTCCTGGAGCACCCGGGCGTCGCGGGCCTGAAGACGGCCCTGCTGTCGGACGCGATGGGCTGCCAGCGCGCCATCGAGCTCACCAGGGCGGCGGGCCGGCTGGCGATCACCGGCGAGGACCGCATGTTCGGCCCATCGTTGCTCTGGGGCGCGCAGGCGGCGCTCGTCGGGATCGCGGCGGCCAGCGTGGGCGTGACGGCCGCCGTCATGAAGGCGTTCGAGGGAAGCGATCTGCGGGCCTTCGAGGAGGCGTCGGGGCGGCTCGACCGGCTCGCGGCGGCCACGTTCACCGATCCCATGGAAGGGTATGTGCGGCGCATGCTCTGGCTGGCCGCCGCCGAGGGCCGCATCCCGTGGTCCTTCGCGCACGACCCCTACGGCCCGGCCCTGCCGGAAGGCGAGCGGGCCGCGGTGGTCGCCGCCTCCCGCTGAGCGGCTCGCCAGGTCCCGTCGAAACCCGCGTGGCCGCTCGTCATCCCCGAGCCCGGAGAGCGACCCCGGGCCTGGAGAGCGACCCGGGCCCGGGGGGAGGGGCGTCAGCGGCCGGTGATGGCCACCCGGACCAGGTCACGGCCGCGCACGGCGTACAGGGCCCGGTGCGAGGGGTCGAGCGCGAGCTTGGGCTCGCCGCCGAACCACTGCCCGGCCAGTCCTTCCACGATCGGCTCCGCGGTGAACGCCCTGAGGTCGATCTTGTAGATCTTGTCGCCGTCGGTGCAGTACGCGACCTGCCCGGTGACGTACAGCTCGCCGCCCTTCGCCCCGACCTTGAGCGTCCTGGTGACCTTCTTGCGCCGCAGGTCGAACTCGAACACCTCGCCCGTGCTTGCCATGCCGTACAACATCGTGGTCCTGCCGAAGGACAACGAGGAGATCTGGCGGGCGTTCAGCACGGGCTCCACCTGCCAGAGGAGCTTCCGCCTGACCAGGTCGAACGCGGCCAGGCGGGCGGTCGTCGTGACCGGCGGCAGGCCGAGGCCCTCCTGGATGAGGGTGCCGAGATAGGCGACGCCGCCCCTGGCCACGACCGAGTAGACGGTCTGGCGCTCCACGATCGGGCGGTACGTCTCGTACTTGCCGGTGCGTGGTGAATAGAGGGAGAGCGCGCCGTTCATGTGACCGGGCTCCGGCTGGGTGGGCATCACGATCAGGCCCGTCGTGGCGTCGTGGGCCAGGTCGCGCGGGCGGTCCTGCTGGTTGCCGGTGCGCGCGACCAGTTCGGCCTCGCTCTCGCCCGCGCGGTGCGCGTACAGGGCGGCCTGGGTGTAGACGCCCAGGTACGTGGTGCGGCCGACGGTGAGCAGCGTCTTGGGCTCGCCCGCGATGCCGAGCCTGGTGACCTGGCCCGTGGCGAGGTCGTGCAGGTCGGCGCCGCCCTTGCCGCCGACATAGACCCGCCGGCCGTCGGAGTGGACCGACATCGGCTCCTCGGGGGCCGACTTGAAACCGCGCTGCACGAGGTTGACGTAGTCGAGCGAGCCGGTCGCCGGGTCGTAGACGAAGACCGCGCTGTCCTGAATGCCGTAGATCCGGCCCTCGTGCGCGAGCAGGCGGTGGGTGAGCGCCTCGAAGTACGGGACGCCGAGCACCTCCAGCTGCTCCGTGGCCAGGTGGTAGCGGTAGAACGTGCCCGAGGGACGGCCGGCGAAGTAGACGTACCCGTCGTGGATCAGCACCGAGACGACGTACTTCTCGCCGGGAGCGGTGGCCTTGACGACCTTGTAGTTCTGCGGCGCGGCCTTCTCCAGCACGACCAGCTCGGCCAGCGAGTTCATGCCGCCGGCCAGGTGGGTGTCGGACATGCCCATACTGGAGACCCAGTCGCGGTCGGCCACCTCCTGCGGGAGGAGCTCACGCTTCTCGCCGGTCGCGCGGTCGATCGCGATGAGGTGGGCGTTGGCGCCGATGCCGGCGTAGACGTGGGTGTCGTCGGCCTGAATGCTGCGCACGTACGCCTCGCCTGGGGCGGGCTGGCCCAAGTCGCGGCTCGTGCCCGTGGCCGGGTCGTACTCCCATACGCGGCCGGGCTCCGACGTGCCCATGTAGACCTTGCCGTCGGGGGAGGCGGTCATGGTCCAGATGTAGTGGTCGGGGTACTCGGCGACCTTGGTGACCTGGCCGGTGACGGTGTCGAGCTTGTACAGGTCGGACCTGGCATGGGTGCCGACATAGACGTCGGTGCCCACCTTGGCCATCGCCCAGATGCCGACGCCGGTGGGGATGTCGAAATGGGCCGTGACCGAATCCTTGGCCAGGTCGTATGCGCCGACCACGTTGGGCGACAGGCCGCGCGAGCCCGCGTACAGCACGCCGCCGACGAACTCGCCGTTGCCGAGCGGGCTGGCCACACTCGCGGGGCCCATCTCGGTGATCGTGCCTTCTGCTGGCTGAGGTTGGATTCTCCAGGTCACGTCCCTATCGGTGGCGGCGTGGGCGGGCTGGGCCGTGAGGGTGGCGGCCGCTGTGGTCGCGGCGGCCGCCAGGAGGAAACGGCGGCGGGGGATCATGCGCGTGCTCCCTTGTGAAGTTTCGCCGCACGCTATAACGGCCGGGTCCGTAATGTCCAGACCGCCCTCACGTCCCGCCCAGACGGCCCTCCCGCCCCGTGCAGGCCGCTCTTACGTCCGTCCAGACCACCCTCCCGCCCCGTGCAGGCCGCTCTTACGTCCCGTCCAGGCCGCCGTCACGGCCCGCCTGGAGCCCGAACAGGGCCGTCGCGTTGCGCCAGGCGATCCGTTCGGCGATCTCGCCGGTGAGGCCCGCCGCCGCGACCGCGCCGTACGCCGAAGAAGGGTCGATCAGGGTCGCGTCGGTGCCGAAGAGGAGCTGGGCCGGGTTTACGGCGGACACCACCTCGGCGATGCGGCCCGCCGGGGCGTGCGACCAGCAGGGCTCCAGGTAGAGGCGGTCACAGGCGTTGGCCGCCTCGATGGCGTGCCTGAAGCCGTCCGCCCCCATGTGCCCGGCGATCACCCGCAGGCCGGGGATGTCCAGGCACAGGCGCGCCAGGCCGAGCACGGAGGCGCCCCACGTGTGCACGAGCGCGGGCTTGCCGGTCTCGGCCACCAGCGTCAGGGCCTCGCGGAGCTGCGGGGAGTCGACCGGCGAGCCCGTGTAGTCGGTGTGGATCTTGACGCCGACGAACCTGCCGCCGGGCAG
Source organism: Nonomuraea insulae (assembly GCF_042656245.1). Lineage (NCBI taxonomy): Bacteria > Bacillati > Actinomycetota > Actinomycetes > Streptosporangiales > Streptosporangiaceae > Nonomuraea > Nonomuraea insulae. Next base: position 8,158 of record NZ_JBHSPA010000024.1, on the reverse strand, counting down.
GTACGCCCGCAGGTCCGCCGCCGCCTCCCGCAGCCGGCGCGGGTTGACGGTGACGTAGCCGAGGAGGCGATCCTGCCTCTCCAGTTGCGCCGCCAGGGCCCGGTTGCCCGCCGGGGCGTCGTAGATGACGCCCTCGGTGGCGGACACGATCGCCCGGTCGATGCCGTAGCGGTCCATGGTGGCGAGATTCGCCTCGGCCACGTCCATGGTGAAGAACCACGGGCCCCAGTGGGCGTGCACGTCGATGATCATGACGTCGGCCTCCTCGCGGCCTCGGCGGACAGGAGCCGCCGCGCGTTGCCGCCCGCGACGGCCGCGATCTCCTCCGGCTTCAGGCCGCTGGTGGCCAGGCGGAGCAGGGGGACGAGGGGCTCGTAGTGAGGCGTGCGGGAGCCGTACAGGAGGCGGTCAGCGCCCAGCTCGGCGGCGGCCAGCTCCAGTGCGTCGGGTGAGTTGAGCAGGCGGGTGGAGGTGTGGAAGCCGGGCTCGTCGGCGGCGGCGACGAGGAAGTCGCCCAGGTGGTAGAAGTGCGTGTCGAGGAAGACCACGGTGGCCCCGGCCCCCGCGAAGGGCTGCCAGAACCGCCGTACGTCACCGCCGGTGAGCACCGTCAGCCCGAGACCGGCCGCCCTGCGGGCGACGTGCCGGACGGAGGGGAAACCCGCCTCGACCCCCTGCTCGTCGGGGAACAACCGGACGGCTCGCATGCCCGCCTGCGCCAGCCGGTCCATCTCGCGCGCCGCGCCGACTGGGTCCCGCAGGTCCACGGCCCCGACGGGCACGACCGACGCCGGAGCTCCGGTGGAAGACGCGGCCAGGGCGAGCAGTTCGTCGTTGCCCGAGCGCACGTCGAACAGCGCCGCCCGCAGGTTCGCCGCCGCCCCCGCCCTGATGCGGTGCTCGCCCAGCGTGCCCAGCACGGACGCGGGCGTGCCCGGCGGTCCTTCGCGGTCCGGGTACGCCCCGAACAACACGTCCACGTCCAGCGCCACCTCTAGCCCGTCCACCAGCCGCCATGCGTCGAAAGGCGTACCGGTCCCATCCTTAATCGCCATGGCCGACATCATGCCATTGACGAAACGTTGCGCATAAGGTTACGGTCTGGACCAAAATTGATCAGCAATGAACCGTGAGGTGCCCCATGCTCCGCTCCCTCCTGATCATCCTGGCGGCTCTCTTACCCGCGCTGTTCACGGGCCCGGTCGCGCGGGCGGCGACCTGTGAGGCGCCGGCGGTGGAGCGGTTCGGCCCGGCGTCGGTGACCGGTGCGATCGTCGGCGCCACCGTGCACGACGGCCACGCGTACGTCGTCACCAGGGGACTGAAGCCGCCCGTCCTGGCCGAGATCGACCTCGCCACCCGCAAGGTCGTCAGGAGCGTCACGCTGCCGGACGGCCCGGCCACGGGGGAGCCGGAGGGTGGATGGGCCACGGCGGTGTCCGGCGGGAAGATCTACGTCGGCACGTACCCGGTGCCCGACCTCTACAGCTTCGACCCGGCCACAGGTGAGGTGCGGCATCTGAGGACGTTCGGGAAGAACGGCGGGTTCGTCTGGAGCCTGGCCGCCGCGCCCGACGGCACGCTCTACGCGGGCACCTACCCCGACGGCCGGGTCTGGGAGTACACGCCCGCCACCGGCGCGGTGCGCGACTTCGGCGTGCTGGCCCAGGGCGAGCGATACGTCCGCGCGGTCGCCGCCGACGCCACCTACGTGTACGCGGGCCTGCTCGACAAGGGCAAGCTCATCCGCATCACCCGCGCGACCGGCGAGGTCAAGGAGCTGGCGTCCGGCCCGACCGGCATCGGCACCGTCGCGACGCACGGCGACCGCGTCCTGGCGGCGAGCGGGAACGTGCTGATCGACGTACGCGCGGACGGCACGGACGAGCGCCGCGCCACCCTGGAAGGCGGCACGATCGACGTGCTGACCGAGGCCCAGGACGGCACCGTGTACACGACCTCCCGCCCCGACGGCGCGGTCCACCGCTACCGGACGGGCGACACCGCGTTCACCAAGGTCGCCGACCCGCCCTCCCTCGGCGACGAGACCAGGCGGCTGCAGCTGGTCGACGAGAACACCCTCCTCGGCTTCGCGGGCAGCGGCGGCATGTGGTGGCTGGACCTGCGCACCGGCACCTCCGAGTACGTCGACCTGATCGACGCCGGGCTGCCCAGCGGCTCCGAGCGTCCGCAGAGCATGCTCCTCGTCCCCGGCCGCGCGCTCTACGTCGGCGGCCACTTCTCGATGGAGGTGCGCGACCTGCGGACGGGGGAGCGGCGCAGGTTCCGGATGCCCGGTGAGCCCAAGGACCTCGTACGGCGCGGCGACAAGATCTACGCCGCCATCTACCCCAGCGGCCAGATCGTCTCCGTGGACCTGCGCACCGACGAGGTCCGCGGCGTCGGCTACCTCGGGCACGGCCAGCAGCGCCCCTGGGACATCGAGTACGACCCCGTCACCGACAAGCTGGTCGTCGCCAGTGCCCCGCTCGGCGCCAAGCTGAACGGCGCCCTGTCCGTGATCGACCCCCGCACCGGCCGCATCGACGTCTACGAGGGCGTCATCCCTGACCAGAGCTTGATGAGCCTCTCGCTCGATCCGCGCCGCGGCATCGTCTACCTGGGTGGCGACGTGGTCGGCGGCGGCGGGACCCCGCCGGTCAGGACGTCCGCGTCCGTCGCCGCGTTCGACCTCAGGAAGCGCGAGGTGCTCTGGCAGGTGGATCCGATCGCGGGACACCGGACCTTCCAGGACATCAAGGTCAACGGCGGGCTGTTGTACGCCGTCTACAAGCGCGACTCGGGCACCTGGATCGCGCTGGACCTGGCGACCAGGAAGGTGATCAGGCAGGGCAAGCTCTCCGGGTACGGGGAGCTGACCACGCACAGGGGCAAGGTGTTCGCCTCCACGTTCTTCGGCGGCGGGAACGCCTACGAACTGGGCGCCACGGAGAAGCTGCTGGCCACCGGTCTCGGCGACGAGTGGTACACCAACCCGCAGCTCCACTTCGAGCCCGGCTCCTGGCGGGCGTGGGCGCTGGTGGGACGGGACCTGGCGCGGATCAGGCTTGACCCGCGGTGCCCGCCCTTGACCGTCACTGAAAGAACCGATTAGGTTTTCGGTCTGTGCCGAAATATGTGATCGACGCCCATCGACTGGTCGGTCCCGTCCCGTTCGACGACCTGCCGCAGGATCCGAGACCCGAGATGGACCGGCTGGGCATCGAACGCGCCTGCGTGACCCACACGCTCAGCCTCTACTCCGATCCGCGAGCGGGCAACGAGGCCCTGCTCGCGCTCGGCGACCCCCGGCTCATCCCGGTGCCCGTAGTGGTGCCGGGAGAGGTCGGGCCGGCGTCTGAGGTGGCCGCGTGGGGCGTCCGGATGGTCCGGCTATGCCCGGAACGCCACCGCTTCGACCTCACGGGCCCCGCCGCCCTGCGCCTGCTGGCCGCCATCGCCGTGCCCGTGGCGATCGACCTGGACGAGACCTCGCCCGCCCAGCTCCGCCACCTCGCGGAACGCCTGCCGGACCTGCGGATCCTGCTCCTCAACCCCGGCTACCGCCGGCTGCGCGCACTGGCCGAGCTGATGGACGAGGCGCCCAACGTGCGGGCCGAGATCGGCACCGTCAACACCCAGGGCGGCGTCGAATGGCTGGCCGCGCGGTTCGGGGCGGGGCGGCTGGTGTTCGGGACCGGGGCGCCGGTGTCCGACGACTGCGGCCCTCGCTTCCTGCTCGACCACCTCGACCTGCCCCCGGAGGACGTCGCCAGGATCGCCGCCGGGTCGCTGGAGGAACTGCTGTGATCCTCGACGCCCACGGCCACGTGGGCACCTGGCCCGACTTCCTCATCCCGCGGCCTGCCGCCGAGCACCTCGTGGCCACCATGGACCGGATCGGCGTCACCGCGATGGGCATCAGCCACCTGCTCGCCGTCGGGCCGGACGCCGTACGCGGCAACGCGCTGGCCCTGGAGATCGCCGAGCGCTTCCCAGGACGCTTCGGGGTCTGGCAGGTCTACAACCCGCACCACCGCACGCCGCTCGACCCGGCCGGCCACCGGGGTCGCGTCTGGGGCGTCAAACTCCACCCCGACGTGCACCAGTGCCGCCTGGACGACCCCCTGTACGAGCCGGTCTGGCGGCTCGGCCTGCCCGTCCTCGCGCACGGCCAGACCGACTCTCCGTGGAGTGACCCGGCCCAGTTCGCCACCGTCGCCGCCCGGCATCCGCACGTCCGGCTGCTCATGGGGCACACGGGGCTATGGCCGTACGGGTTCGGCCGCGCGGCCCGGCTCGTGTCCGATCATCCGAACGTGTTCCTGGAGACGTGCGGCTCGAAGATGACCGGCCGCTGGCTCGCCAGGCTGGCGGAGCTGGCGGGGCCAGAGCGGGTGCTGTTCGGCTCGGACGCCTGCTTCCTCGACCTGCGTACGGGCTACGGCCGCGTCGCCCTGGCGCCGCTCTCCGACAGCAGCCGCGCCCTCATCCAGGGCGGGAACCTGGCCCGCCTCCTCGGCCTCCCACCCACCGGCACCGCCGTGTCGGCAGATCCCGACGGCTCGCTCGCGAAGGGACCACTCGAATGACGCTCGCCATCCACGGCGGCACCCCCGTCCGCACCACCCCGTGGCCCGTCTGGCCGCCACCCCTCGACCCGGCGCAGCGCGACCTCGTCACCAAGGTCCTGGAGAGCGGCCTCTGGGGCGCCACCCAGGGCGGTTCCGTCGTGGCGGACCTGACCGGCGCGTTCGCCCGCCGCTCGGGCGTCCGGTACGGCGTCGCCGTCGGCAACGCCACCCTCGGCCTGTTCGCCGCCCTGCGCGGCCTGGGGGTCGGCAGGGGAGACGAGGTGATCGTGCCGGCGTACACGTTCGTGGCCTCGGCCACCGCCGTGCTGCTGGCCGGTGCTACGCCCGTGATCGTCGACGTGGACCCCGCCGACCTGCACCTGTCCCCTGACGCCGTACGGGCCGCGCTCACCGGCAGGACGGCGGCGATCATGCCGGTGCACCTGGCGGGCAGCCCGGCCGCCATGGATGCGCTGAACGACCTCGCCACCGGCCACAACCTCGCGGTCGTCGAGGACGCCGCGCAGGCGCACGGCGCCACGTACAAGGACCGCCCGGTCGGCGGGCTTGGCGACGCGGGCGTCTACAGCTTTCAGGCGAGCAAGGCGATGACCGCGGGTGAGGGCGGCCTGATCGTCTGCCGCGACGAGAGCGTGTACGAGCGCATCTGGTCGACCTGCAACCTCGGGCGCAAGCTCGGCGGCCAGTGGTACGGTCACCCGTCCGTCGGCTGGAACCTGCGGCTCACCGAGATCCAGGCCGCCCTGCTGCTGCCCTGGCTGGACCGCCTCGACGAGGAGATCGACCGCAGGAACGCCTGCTGCGCCGCCCTGGAGCGCGAGCTGGCCACCGTCCCCGGGGTGAGCGTGCTGCCCCAGCCCGAAGGCACGACACGCGACTCCCGTCACCTCCTCATGCTCCGCGTGGATCCCGGCGTGGACCGCGAGTTCCTGCTCGCCGCCATGGCCGCGGAGGGCGCGCCGCTCGACGCCGGATACCCGCCGCTCGGCGCCATGGACGCGCTCACCGCCGAAGGGGCCCGCGCCGAGCCGTGCCCGGCCGCGGAGGAGGCGGCCAGAACCGTGGTGTGGGTGCGCCAGTCGATGCTCATGGATCCGGCGGGCGCGCGCGACATCGCCGAGGCCCTGGCGAAGGTGTTGTCAGGCAAGCCGGCGTAGTCACGCCGGCGGGGCGCCCAGATCACCAAGGCCTGCGAGGCACGGATCCTGGCTGCCTTCGACGCTCTGCCCGAGCGGGGTGCCCTGCGACGGCAGCACACCGGACGTGGGTGCGGGCGGCCGTCAGGTGATGGACGGAGCCCGGGTAGGCGAACGTCGTGCCCGGCCGCGCAGGTCGTGAATTATTCACTGGCCGCTGAGGCCGGCGACCTGCAGCGTTGCGGACATGAGGAACAGAGTCGATCTCATCGTCTACCTGGTCATCGCCTTCGGTGGCGCGTGGCTGGCCGCGATCCCCCTGTGGACCCAGGGGCTCCAGAGCACCGCGCTTCCGCTGTCCCTCGCCGCGATGCAGGTGTCACCCACGCTGGGGGTGCTCGCCGTGTGGTCGGTGACGGCGCTGCGGAAGGATCCGGCCGCGCGGCGGTGGGCGCGCCTGACCGGCCTGACGTTCGGGGACAGGCCGGGCCGGACCATCGGGTACCTCGCCGCCACCTGGGCGGGGATCCCCGTGCTGATCGCGGTCGTGATCGCGGTCAGCGCGCTGTTCGGGGTCTTCCCCACCGATCTGGCCGGGCTTTCCGGTTACCGGCTGGCCTTCCCGCAGGGTACGCATGCCACAGCCGCCGTCGGCACCCTCACCGGGATCGTGGTGACGACGTTGTTCACGTCGGTGACGGCATTCGGCGAGGAGTGGGGGTGGCGCGGCTTCCTGCTGCCCCGCCTGCTCCCTTTCGGGTACGGCCGCGCCATCCTGACCTCCGGCCTCATCTGGGGCCTGTGGCACGCGCCCCTGACCCTCCTCGGCTGGAACTACCCCGGCCTCGGCCCCTGGGCGGTGCTGCCGTTCACCGTGTTCTGCGTGGTCATCGGAGCCGTACTCGGGTGGTTGCGGCTCCGTACCGGCAGCGTCTGGCCGGCGGTGATCGGGCACGGTGCGCTGAACGCCGCCGTGCCCACCCTGTACCTCGTCGTCTCGGCGTCGGGACGGCTGCCCGATTCGCTGCTCGGCGGGGTGTTCGGGGCGATCGGACTGCTCGCGTTCGGGGCGCTGGGGCTGGCCCTGGCCCGCGTACGTCCCGCCGCACCATGAACCACCGACAGTTGTACGGGTGTTTCCGAAAACGCGCGAGAGCAATGGGAGCGAGATATCCCTCGGGGATTTCACGAATGTTACGTCCGCCGGGAATAAGAGTTGACCCATTGCCGTAACTTGGCTGTTCGCTCACTTCAGGAAGCATAAACAGCAGCGGCAGGTTTTCGTTTCAGGCCGTTGACAGCCACCCTGATGACGATCACAGTATGCATGTTTGCGATCTCCAACCCAGCATTCGAGAGCGCAGCCGGGTGGCCAAACCCCATCGAATACCCGGACTGGCCGAGGCGGAGTAAAGGTGGTCGGCGTGCGAAACAAAGCGCATGATCGGGTGATCGTCGAGCAGCTGAACAGGTGGCGCAGGCGACTCGCTGCGTTTGCCGGGCTCGCCGCCCTGCTCTCCGGACTGGCGGTGGTCACCACTCCAGGCGTCGCGAACGCCGCCGACAACGGTCCGGTGATTCCATGCCCCAACTACTCCGACATCGTGTGGCGGACGGTCTTCGTCGGCCGCGCACCCATCTACGAGGGATATCGATACTCTGCGGTCTCCGCGGCCTCGACGTTCAACGTCAGCGACGCCCGAGTCGTCGACAACGCCCTCGACACACCGATCAACGCGACATTCACCTCAGCGCAGTCACGGACTTGGCGGGTCCAGATCACGGCCACGGTGGGCACCGCCGGGGAATTGGCCAAAACCCTTCAGGCCAGCGTCAGCACCCAGATCGTGCAGGAACGGACCACTGCCATTGGCGTGAACGCCAGCCTTGTCGTCGCTCCGCACAGCCGGGTGACCGGGGAGTACGGCGTTTATGCGTTCGACGTGGTTTATGACGTCCAAACGTTGCGAGCCTGGCCGGCGATCCCAAACAGGATCCAGCGATGCCACGACCAGGGCACACAACGGGGGGCTACCAACGCGCCAACCATCTCCGAAGGCTGGCGATTCTCCGCGTCCTAAAACCTGCACGGAGTTCGGATCTTTAGGCCGGCAAGAGGCTCATCGTTGTGGTGGTGGACGCGAGGCCTCCACTCCATGGGATGGCGTCGCTGGGTTGCACGCCGCAGCCGGCCACGGCGACGAGGGATACGAGGTCCGCGGCGAGCGTGCGGCGGGCGGTCGTGGTGATGAGTGAGGCGGGGCCTGTGGTGAGCGCGCGGCGGGCGGGTCCGGTGCTCATGTGGGGGCTCCGTCCGGGTCGGGTGCTCTTGTGGGGGTTCTGTCGGGTTCGGGTGTTTGGTGGGGTAGGTGCAGGGTGAAGATGGCGCCGCCGTCGGGGGCGTTGGTGACGGTGAGGTCGCCGTGG